>DATAMV010000238.1:0-4243 GCA_036266515.1 Candidatus Saccharimonadia bacterium | reverse complement strand
CAGCCAGATTTCGCTTGATCGCGTCGAACAAGCGCTGTTCGTGTTCACTCAGTGGCATACGCCACCTCCAGATAGTGCGGTCGTTTTTCCGACCGGCTGCGCAGCCGGTCACGACCACGTTACAGTGACACATCTAGCATAAAAATTCAATAGTTGGTATAATGTCTGCAGATATGTTTGCAGATACAGCCACAATTGAAGTTCGTGCTGGTAAGGGCGGCGATGGCCGCTCTAGTTTTCGCCACGAGAAATACCGCGCCATGGGCGGCCCAGACGGCGGCAACGGTGCCCGCGGCGGCAACGTTATTTTGCGTGTCGACCACAACCTAAATACGCTCGTGGCCTACCGCAACGCCCGGACCATGCGCGCCGAGGACGGCCAGGCGGGCGGTCCCAACCGCATGAACGGCAAAAATGGTGGCGACATCGTGGTGCCCATGCCCCAAGGCACGCAGATCTGGGAAGGGGACCAGCTGCTGGCCGACCTTACCGGCGTAAACGACGAGGTCGTGATTGCGCGCGGCGGCCGCGGCGGCTTTGGCAACTCCCACTTCAAATCCAGCACCCGCCAGGCCCCGCGCAATGCTGAGCTCGGCGAGCCCGGCGAGGCGCGCAAGCTTCGGCTCGAGCTCAAGATGGTGGCCGACGTCGGCCTCGTGGGCCTGCCTAATGCCGGCAAATCCACGTTGCTGTCGGTGATTTCCAACGCCAAACCCGAGATCGGGGATTACGCCTTTACTACCCTGGTCCCCAACCTTGGCGTGGTCGATGTAGACGAATTTGGCTTCTTGGTAGCCGATATCCCGGGCCTCATCGAAGGCGCAAGCGAAGGTCGTGGCCTTGGCGACGAATTCCTGCGCCACATCGAACGCACCGCCGTGCTGCTACACCTCATTGATGCCGGTAGCGCCGATCCGGCCGCCGATTACCGTGTGATCCAAAACGAGCTGGCCAGTTACCAGGTTGATCTTTCTCAGAAACCTCAGATTGTGGTCATCACTAAGCAGGAAACCGTGGAGCCGGCAACCGTCAAAGCGGCCTCGGCGGCGGTTAAAAAAGCCGCCGGTGGCGCCAAGGTATACGCCGTCTCGGCTCAGGCCCACACCGGCCTGCTAGAGGTACTGCGCGCCGCTGCCGTGCTGGTGAAGGCTGCCCGGGCCGAGCGCGAGCAGGCTGCCGCCGAGGCTGCGCTGCCGGTCATCGATACCACCACGCTGCCTGACGTCTGGCAGGTGACGGCCGAAGGCGAAAATGCGTGGCGCGTCGCCGGCGAGCGCATCGAAGGCTTTGCCCGCCGCACCAATTTCGACCAAGACGACGGCGTCCGCCGCCTCCGCGACATCCTCGAAAAGACCGGCGTGGCCCGCGAACTCCGCCGTCAGGGCGCCACCGACGGCGCCTCCATACTCATCGGCGACTCCGAACTTATTTGGCTTGGCTAAAGGGCTTATGGTATAATCCCCCGAGCTTATAATAAGCTCAAGGAAAATGACCAAGTCACCCTCAATCACCAGCCTCATATTGCGCCTCTTCTGGCAGCACGCCATTCGGTACCCCTGGTTCCTGTGGCCGCTTTTGGTGTTCGTTACGATCAGCATCGTCCTCAATGACTTCATGCTTCCCTACATCACAGCCGACGTGCTGCGCCGCCTGAGCACGGGTGCCTACGACACAAACAACCTTTGGGCCAGCTTTGGTCCCGAGATGCTTTGGTATGCCGTCACAGCCTTCGTGAGCGGCGTGGGCACCTGGCGGCTGACGATTTGGCTCATCTGGAACCTCGAGCTCAATGTAACGCGCGACCTAGCCCAGCGCGCCTTCAACCATCTCATGACCATGAGCGCCGGCTTCCACTCCAACCGCTTCAGCGGGTCACTGGTGTCGCAGACCAACAAGCTCACGAGTGCATATGTGCGCGTGGCCGACTCGACCGTTTTCAACCTCATCCCGCTGGTAGTCACGCTCGTGGCCACGATTGTGATCCTAGTGCCACGCGCTCCCATCTTTGTCGCAGTCCTCGTGGTCGCAAGCGTCGTGTTTATCATTGGAACAGCCATGCTTTCCCGGAACGTGCGTGAGGCAAATGCCGAAGAATCGGCTCTGCAGAGCCGCCAAACCGGCTATCTAGCCGACAGCCTCTCGAACATCTTTGCGGTCAAAACCTTTGCCCGCAGCCGCCACGAACAGGACCGCTATTGGGACATTAGCTCGCGGGTGCGGCGGGCTGGCCAGCGCTCCATGGGCGCCACTCTCCTCCGTGAGAACTACGCTGCCATGATCACGCAGGGCATCCGTGTGGCCGCTATCGTGATGGCCGTCGTAGGCATTGGTGTGCTGCGCGTGGACGTTTCCACTATTTTCCTTATGGTTACCTATACTGCGCTTATCGCCGGCCAGCTCTGGGAATTCCAAAACGTGCTGCGCCAGTACAACCGCGCACTCGGTGACGCCGGCGAAATGGTGAAAATCCTGCAAATTACGCCCGAGGTGAAGGACCCAGCCCGTCCGGAGAAATCGCATATTTCCCGCGGCGGTATTGAGTTCGAGGATGCCACCTTCACCCATGGCGAAAGCAACGAGCCGTTGTTCGAGAACCTCAATCTCCACATCAAGCCCGGCGAGAAAATTGGCCTGGTAGGCCACTCCGGCTCGGGGAAAACCACACTCACGCGGCTCCTTCTACGCTTCTCTGACCTCGATGCCGGAGCTATCAAGATCGACGGCCAAAACATTGGCTCCATCACCCAGGACGACCTGCGCCGGGCCGTAAGCTATGTGCCGCAGGAGCCGCTGCTGTTTCATCGTTCCCTGCGCGAAAACATCGCCTACGGCCGCCCGAACGCCAGCGAGGCCGAAGTGGCCGAGGCCGCCCGCCTCGCGCATGCTGCCGAGTTTATCGACAAGCTCCCCGACCGCTACGACACGCTAGTGGGCGAGCGTGGTATCAAACTCTCGGGCGGCCAGCGCCAGCGCATTGCCATTGCCCGCGCCATGCTCAAGGCTGCGCCCATCCTGGTGCTCGACGAGGCCACGAGCGCTCTCGACTCCGAATCCGAGCGCCTCATCCAAGAAGCTCTGTGGCGCCTCATGGAAGGCCGCACCGCCATCGTGATCGCGCACCGCCTCTCCACCATCCAGCGCATGGACCGCATTGTCGTGCTCGAAAACGGTCACATCAGCGAACAGGGGAGCCACCAGCAGCTCCTGGCCCAAGGCGGCGGATACGCCAAGCTCTGGGCGCACCAGTCCGGCGGCTTCATCGAGGAATAAGAAAGGTAGCGCTTCGCCTAAGCTTCGTGCGCCCTTTGCTCATCACGCTTACGCTTTTTCTGTTACCATAGAGCCATGGGCGTACGCGCCAAAACAATCACCATCATTGGGTTGGTATTCCTAGCCGCTACCGCTGCCACATGGGGCGCTACTGTGGGGCTAATTCAGTCTGAATACATTAAGCTCGAAGCCGATAATGTCAGTAAAGACACCGCCCGCAGCGTAGATGCGCTCGGCGCCAAGGTGGATCAACTGGCGCTCAAAATCCCGGACTGGTCATCGTGGGATGACACCTACCAGTTCATTGCCGACCACAATCAAGATTATCTGGATTCGAACGTTCAGAATTCGGCGCTCCAAAACCTCTCCATCAACTTCATGGTGTTCATTAATGCCAAGCAGCAAATTGTTGAATCGGTCGGGGTAGACACCGACACCGGCGATTCAATCCCGCTACCAGCCGAACTCACCAAGGCCATCGCGCCCGGCGGCAAACTACTAGCCACCCGTCCCGACGACGCCTGGAGCGGCATCCTGTATGCCAAGGCGCACCCCATCATCATCGCGACGCGGCCTATCCTGCGCACCGACGGCACCGGCCCGCTCCGTGGCACCCTCGTTTTTGCACAATACCTCACGCCTGCCGGCGTGGCTAAGCTGGGCGAAATCACGCACCTGAGCGTTGCCTACGACCCGCCGCTTGCTCCGGGCGGCGCCTTGGTATCCGAAGCCGCCGGCGCATCCACGACCAAGGCCCGCACTCAAACCAAAGGTGCCAGCGCCATCGAAGGCTTCCAGCTCATTAATGACATCTACGGCAAGCCGGTGCTGGTGGCACACGTCACGGAAACCCGCAGCATCTATCAAGAAACCCAGCGCACGCTGCTTTTTTATATGATCGTAGTAGCCGCTGTGACGTTCGCCGCGCTTCTGGTGGCCATTTACACCACCGGCCAAATCAGGCGCCAAGACC
>DATAMV010000237.1:0-1702 GCA_036266515.1 Candidatus Saccharimonadia bacterium | reverse complement strand
GACCTCTTGAAGCGCGCCGTTGAAAAACACATCTTCGGTACCAAGATGCGCTCGGTCATCAAGCAGTACAACGAGGCCGGGATCGCGAAAGTAGTTGAGCAGCAGTTTGAAGTGGCGGGGCAAATCATTGCCGCCGGCCTCGTGCCGATCATCGAACCAGAAGTTGACATCAACGCCTCCGACAAAGCCAAAATCGAAGCCGCTCTTAAAGACCAGATCGCCAAGCACCTCGACGAGTTAGCAGACGACCAGCTCGTGATGCTCAAACTCACCCTGCCCGACGAGGACAACCTTTACGAGCCGTTCACAAAACACCCGCGCGTCGTACGCGTCGTGGCACTGTCCGGCGGCTATCCGCTCGAGGAGGCCAATGACCGCCTGAGCCGCAACCACGGCGTTATCGCGAGCTTTAGCCGCGTACTCGTTGACGGGCTCTCGGTAAACCAACCCCAGGATGAGTTTGATGCCAAATTAAGCGAAACCATCGACGGCATTTACAAGGCGTCCCAAAACTAAAAACTCCGCTAGGCGCAGAGTCTGGGATGGGGTCCTTTGGACCGGCGGGGGAGCACCCCGCCGGTCCAAGCTAATGAGGAGACCTACGACGCGGGGGCCGCAGTGACAACCGCCCACTGGACCGGGCAGATTCCCCGGTGACTCCCACGGCAGTAGAAGCAGTGGGGCGAAAGCCAGTGGATACGAAGCCGCCGCCGTCGCCGATGTCCGACAGCTTCGTGCACGAGGTTCGTGCGTGTTCGCCGTGACATGTCCGCCACCTCCATTCCCTGGACCATCCAGGTTATTTTTATCATGTCACTTTGACAAATAAAGGCAAGCAAAATGAGATGGGTGGCCCGGACATGCGTCCGAACCACCCGGCCTCGTTGACAAGAATAGCCCCAGCTACGGCCACGCCGCCTCTGGTACTACCGCTGCCAACAGGGCAAGGAACAGTTCAGCTTGCACCTAACTTCCCCGCGACGAGGCAGAGGGCACTGAGGACCAGCACCACTACCACGCACGTGACAAAGGCGCGCCCCGCCCTGCTCCACCTAGTTTCACCCTGATTCTTACTCACGGTGAGCCTCCTTTCAGTCCCGCAGGACATCGAGAAATTCCGTCCACTCCGGACGAAATAGCCACGGACTAGGCGGCCGCATGCTGGCAGAAATTATAAAATATCTCGATCCTAAGTCAATAATTTTGGCACCTTAAAACACTATTATTCCAAAACCATAACTGGTAACATCAGATGTGATGGCTGAGGTGAATGTGAAAATTCTGACATTTGGTGCCGCCACGCAGGACGTGTTCCTGACGGGCAAGGCTCTGCATGCCCGCCGTGATGTGCGTACTCGCGACTACGTGGAGCAATTCCCGCTGGGCGCCAAAGTCGATGTTGAGCACGTGTATTTCGACACCGGCGGCGGCGCCACCAATGCGGCCGTGACGTTCGCGCGGCAAGGGATGCAGGTCGGCTTTGTGGGTAAAATTGGCCACGACCCGGCCGGCGCCGAAGTTATCCGGGTGCTGCGCCGCGAAGGTGTGGCCACTGACCGCGTCGTTACCGACTCCAAAGCCGGCACCGGCTACTCCACGATTTTGCTTAATGCCAGCGGTGAGCGCACGGTGCTAACGTACCGCGGTGCCTCACACGATCTTAAAGCCGGCGACATTCCGATTCGCACCCTGGCGGCCGACT
>DATAMV010000236.1:0-4995 GCA_036266515.1 Candidatus Saccharimonadia bacterium | reverse complement strand
CAAGGCTGGGGTGGTTTACACCTGCGGCGCCGTGATCCTCGATGACAACCTCGTGGTGTACTACGGCGGCGGCGACAAGCACATTGCCGTGGCCCGCGCCAATGTCCACAACTTCCTCGAAGGGCTCACCAAAGAGCGGGCCGTCCATCTGGAATCGGTCGGCCAAGTCGCTTAAATCCGTGCGCATCTCCGCAGCTGATCATGCTAATCTAGAAGCATGTTTAGCGTAACTCGAGACCCCAACGACCCATTCATTGCTCCCGACATAGAAACGCCTTGGCGTGCCCTGGCCGCCTTTAACCCATCGCCCGTCATTGACGGCAATAAAACCCATGTGCTCTACCGTGCCGCAGCCGTTCCTGGGCACTATCACGGCATGGACGACCTCGAGCTATCCACTGTGGCCGCCGCCACCTCCATTGACGGTGAGCACTTCAAAGATCACCGCCAGCTCATCACACCAAGCGAAGAGTTTGACCAATTTGGCTGCGAAGACCCCCGCGTTACGCTCATCGATGACACGTATTACATCTTTTACACGGCGCTGAGCCAATATCCGCCGGCTGCCGAAGGCATTAAAGTGGCCGTGGCCACTTCGCGCGACCTCAAAACCATCGACGCCAAGCACATCGTCACGCCCTTTAATGCCAAAGCTATGACGCTCTTCCATGAGCGCGTAGGTGGCAAGCTCTGCGCCATCCTCACGGTCAATTCCGACCGCCCACCGGCTCACACCGCCATCGCATTATTCGACAAGCCCGAAGACATGTGGTCGTCCGAATACTGGGAAAAATGGTACAACGAGCTCGACAAGCATCTTATTCACCTCCGCCGCGACAACACCGACCACGTGGAAGTAGGTGCGGCGCCGCTACGCACCAAAGACGGCTGGTTGCTGATTTATTCACACATCCAAAACTACTTCACGGATCAAAAAATTTTCGGTATTGAGGCGGCGCTGCTCGACCTAAATGACCCCACACGGCGCCTGGCCCGCACCAATTACCCGTTTATGGTGCCCGAAACCGGCTACGAAAAATATGGTCGCCTGCCCAATATTATCTTCCCGTCCGGCTCAACCATTCAGGATGATAAGCTCACGGTCTACTACGGTGCCACCGACACCACCTGCTGCCGCGCTTCAATGAGCCTGAAGGCTCTCCTGGATAGCCTCTCGCCCGACGGCGCCGTTAAGCAGCACGTGAAACGCTACGAGAAAAACCCGATTCTTGAGCCGATCGCGGCCCATGAGTGGGAATCAAGCCATGTGCTGAACCCGGCCGCCATCGAGCTAAAGGGAGACACCTACATCCTGTACCGCGCGGTTGGTCCGGAAAACACATCGGTAGCGGGGCTGGCGCGCAGCCACGACGGCTTCACAATCGATGAGCGGCTGACGGAGCCCATCTACGTTCCGCGCGCCGACTTTGAGCAAAAACACGGCGGTCCCACCGACAATTCGGGTTGTGAAGATGCTCGTGTCGTGCACATCGGCGACCGGCTCTACATTACCTACACCGGTTACGACAGTATTTCAGCACCGCAAGTGGCCGAAAGCTCCATTAGCGTCGCGGACTTTCTGGCGCACAAATGGGACGGCTGGAGTGAGCCAAAGGCAGTCTCGCCTGAAGGTGTGGACGACAAAGATGCTTGCATTATCCCCGAAAAAATCGGTGGCAAATACCTGGTACTCCACCGCATCGCTGGGCACGTCTGTGCCGATTACGTGGATGATCCAGACTTCCGCAACGGCCGCATGGACCGCTGCATCCAGATCTTTGGCCCGCGCCCTGGCATGTGGGATTCGCGCAAAGTTGGTATAGCCGGCCCGCCCATCAAGACGCCGCAGGGTTACGTACTGTTCTATCACGGCATTACCGACGCCGGCCACTACTGCCTGGGCGCCGTGCTGCTCGACCGCAGTGATCCTACTCACATCATCGGCCGCACCTCGCAACCTATCATGACACCGGTGGAGTCATGGGAATGCGCCGGCTGGGTGCCGAATGTGGTGTTCCCATGTGGCCAGGTGCTGCGCGATGGCACCATTTACCTCTACTATGGCGGCGCCGACCACGTGGTTGCGGTTGCCACCATCGAACTCGAGACACTGGTGCAAGAGTTGTCACCCATTACATCATAAGGAGGGGACATGGACGAGCCCGAACAATCAAAACCTAAATCATCGAATGGCCTCACCATCGCCCTGCGCTGGATCGTCGGCCTCTTAGTGGTGGCATTTGTAGTAGCCGGCATCTGGGTGGGCCACGTGTATGCCAGCGAGCCCCAGGCGTTTCGCCAGCCCCAGCCCACGCACTACCACTTCCGCCTGCAAATACTTGTGGACGGCAAGCCGGTGAACTTTGCCGGACCCAAATTTCAGGAGTCCGAAGGCACGGTTTGCACCGAAGCGCTCACAGCTGAGCCAATGCATTTCCACGATAATCTCGACCAATTCGTGCATATCCACTGGGCGGGCATGACCGGCGGACTGTTGCTCAAAAACTATGGCTGGAACCTTATCGGCGGCCCAGACGACACGCTCGGCTACCGCTTCGACAAATTGCCCAAGATTAGCCGTGTGCCAATCCACAGCAAGGCCCTACCGAGTGTCCCAGCCGGATCCAACTATTATGTGTACTCCAGTACCATCATTGATCCCGATGCCTATAAACAGCGCACCTGGAATGAATTCGTCAAAGACGACTTCACCGTATTCTTTAGCAAGCAAGTCCCGGCCAAAACCAGCTGGCTCGACCGAATCATTCCGGCCGCTTACGCCCATGGCGACGAAACCGAGCTGGCCGCGCTCAACGATGTGCTTGGCAATGTGGTGATTTTCGTCCAAAAGACTCCGCCTACGGCCGATCAGATCAAGGCCCGCTTCGAGCATCTCGTGCCTCTACCCCAATCTTCCTGCGGCGGTTAGGCCACCTGCTATAATCGCGCCATGAATCTTGAGGTTGTGTGGCCGGAAACCGGCCGCTACATTCTGGCTGTGTCCGGCGGCGCCGACTCGATGGCGCTTCTCGATATGTTTGCGCGGGCGGCCCGCGGGCGCGGCTATGAACTCGTGGTAGCGCACTTCAACCATGGCCTCCGGCCAGATGCGGCCCTCGACCAGCAGTTAGCAGGGGAGACGGCTGCGCGGCTGGGCCTGCTGTTCGAAACCGCCGACGGCGCGCTCGGCACTGCCTCCGAGGCCTCCGCCCGGGCTGCCCGCCATGGCTGGCTTGAGCGGGTGCGGGTCGCCCGGGGCGCCACTGCTATTCTCACTGCTCACCACCAAGACGACCTGCTCGAAACCAGCCTGCTCAACCTCGCGCGCGGCACCGGGCGGCTGGGTCTTGCACCAATGGCAGACACGTCAACACTGCGCCGGCCGCTCATTGGCGTCTCGCGGGCCGGCCTGCGCACCTATGCCAAATCCCATAAAATTGCCTGGCGCGAAGACCCCACGAATGCCGACCTCGCCAACCCGCGTAACTTTTTGCGCCACCAGTTATTGCCTGCTGCCGAACTCAAGTGGCGCGAGTCATATCTGGAATTGATAAAAGAGTTAAACGGTTTGAACAAAAAAATTGATCAAAGCGTAAGCGTTTTACTGGACACCGCTCAGTCCGGAAGCGAGACTTTTTCATTGGCGCGCAAAATGATTCAAAATCTCTCGCCGGCCGAAGTGGAGGAGATTATTGTGGCGGCGGCCCGCCACCTTCGCCCCGGCATTCAGCTCGATGCGAGGCTCGTAAACCAAGCCGCCCGTTTCGCCCAAGCCGGCGAACCGCGCAAGTTCCGGCCCCTGCGCGCGGGCCTCATTGTGACCATTACGCGAAATTTTGTGAACGTCACCACAAAAGCCCCTCAGTAAGGTATACTTATTAGATATTGCAGAAGGTAGGTAATTCATGAATATGAAAAACACGCGGAGCTTTTTTTTCCTGGTAGGTGCCATCCTTGTCGCCGCGATCTTAGTTGTGATCTCGCTCCCGACGGTCCGAACCGAGAATGTCTCGCTCTCTCAGCTAATAGATGAGGCCAAAGGCGGCCAAGTCGACAGTATTGATGTGGACGGCAATAAGCTTACCGCCACGCTCAAAGACCCATCCGCCCCGCGTCAGATCACCAATAAGGAAACGTCAGCCACTCTTAAGGACTACGGCATCGATTATTCAAAAGTCACCGTCCGCACCAAAAATAGCGACTCAGGCACCAATAGCATCTGGTTTCAGCTGCTGATTACCGTTGGTCCGATCGCGCTGATTATTGCCTTCTTCTACTTCATGATGCGTCAGGCCCAGGGGCAGGGTAACCAGGCGATGAACTTCGGCAAGTCCCGCGCCCGCCTTTACGGCACCGATAAAAAGAAGGTGACGTTCAAGGAAGTCGCCGGTGCCGATGAAGCCAAGCAGGAGCTGACTGAGATCGTGGAATTCCTGAAATTCCCCAGCAAGTTTGAAGCCCTGGGAGCCAAAATCCCCAAGGGCGTACTGCTCTTTGGCCCTCCCGGAACGGGTAAGACTTTGCTGGCCCGCGCCGTAGCAGGTGAGGCCGGAGTGCCGTTTTTCTCGATTGCTGGTTCGGACTTTGTAGAAATGTTTGTGGGCGTAGGCGCTTCGCGCGTGCGCGACCTGTTCATGAAAGCCAAGAAAAACGCTCCCTGCATCATCTTCATCGATGAAATCGACGCCGTCGGCCGCCAACGCGGTACCGGCATGGGCGGGGGCCACGACGAGCGCGAGCAAACCCTCAACCAGATCCTCGTCGAAATGGACGGCTTTGAGCAAGGTACCAACGTGATCGTGATGGCTGCCACCAACCGTCCCGACGTGCTCGACCCGGCGCTCCTGCGCCCCGGCCGCTTTGACCGCCGCGTCACCCTCGATCCGCCGGACCTCAAGAGCCGTGTCGCGATTCTGGAAGTCCACTCCGCCGGCAAGCCGTTTGAGAAGAACGTTGATCTCGACGAAATCGCCGGCAAGACGCCTGGTTTCTCCG
>DATAMV010000235.1:0-10517 GCA_036266515.1 Candidatus Saccharimonadia bacterium | reverse complement strand
TGTTTGGCAACATCGGTACGATTGTGGCCCACCGCATGGGGCCGGATGATGCTGAGTTTATGGTAAAGCAGTTCGCGCCGGTGTTTGATGCGAGCGATCTTGTGAACATCCCCAACTACAATGCGGCCATGCGCCTGATGATCGGCGGTCTGCCGAGCCAGCCGTTTAGCGTTCATGATAGTCCGCCGCTTGGTAATGCCAATGCCGAACTAGGGCTAGCAATTAAGCAGCTATCTGCGGCAAAATATGGACATGACAAAGCGGTGGTGGAAGCAGACATCTTGGCCCGGTTTACGAGTGGAAAGGCGGCTAGTGGCCCCGCACCCGCTCCCGGGGATCCCGCCGCAAAGAAAGATAGCACTGTGAACCCAAGTACCACACCTGATCCGGCGGCGGCTTCTGGAGTGCCTGCGCCTACGGCGCCCGTGACCCCGGTGCCCGGTGCGGCTTCGAATCCGGTAATGCCGGCTCCCATGCCGGCCGCGCCAGTGCCTTCGGCCGCCATGCCTGCGGGCCCCGTGCCGGCTCCTGCGCCCCTGCCTGGCATGGCTGCCGCCCCGCCACCGATTGGTGCGCCACCGATCGGGGCTGCCCCAATGCCTGAGCAGCCTGGGGTGCCGGGTGGGCAGGCTGCTCCGCTTGGTGCGCCGCCTGCACCTACGCCGATGCCGCCGGTCCAGCCAGTGGCTGCCGGTGCAGCACCAGCTCCCGCATTCGCGCCGTCACCCTCGGATGCGGCCGGCGAGTTGGCAGCTCAGATGATGGTGGCTTCGGCCGCGCCTAATACGCCTTTGGCACCTCCTCAGCCACTGAATGCGCCGCCGATTGGGGCCCCGCCGATGGGAGTGGAGCCGCCGGTGGCCGGCCCTCAACTTGCATCTCCCGTCTCCGGACCGACTCCGGCCGCTGCGGCGCAGCCAATGACGCCACCACCGATTGGCGCGCCACCGATCGGGGCCCCGCCTGCGGACGTGCCACGGCCGGGAGCGAATACGCTTTCAATCCAAGATATTACTGGTGCCCAGCCTTCAGCACCGGCTTCGGCGGGTTCGGCTTTGGACGAAGTCCCGTTGCTCGGGCCGGCTGCCCCGCCGCCACCGCCGCCGGTTCCGGCCCAAATGCCGGTAGGGGATGGTCAGGCATTGTCCAGCGACCCCTATGCCGGTATTGATATTCTCGGTGACGCTGGTGCGGCTCCTGCTTCGGTTTCGGACCAGGGAGGGGCGCAGCCGGTTTCGGCTCCGGCTCCTCGAATCCCGGTGGGAGACGGCACCCCGCTGGCCGGAGACCCGTACGCGCAAATCGATATCCTTGGTGCCGGTGGTGCGGCTCCTGCGCCGGCGGCGCCCGCCCCCGCCCCCGAGCCGCCCGTAATGGCAGCCGAAGTTCCGCTTGAGCCCGCCCCAGTGGCGCCTCCGGTCTCTGCGCCACCACCACCGGCTCCAGCGCCGGTTGACGACCTGTGGCCTGAGCCAACGCTTGGCGTGCCTTCTACGGGTCGTGCGTCTGCTGCCCCCGCCGTCGCGCCACCGCCTCCGGCACCCCAGCCAGCTTTGCCGCCACTGCCCGAGCCGCCCGTAATGGCAGCCGAAGTTCCGCTTGAGCCCGCCCCAGTGGCGCCTCCGGTCTCTGCGCCACCGCCACCGGCTCCAGCGCCTATGACCCCGCCCCCCGTTATGCCACCGGCTCCAGCGCCGGCCACACCTCCGGCGCCGGTCCACGACGAGGATTGGCCGGAAGGGCCTGAGCCCGCCGCCACCCGCGAGCCAGCGCCGGCCGTCCCGCCGCCGCCGGCACTCCCTGCGGAACCGCTTATTCACTTTACGGATCCAGCTGCTGAGTCATTACTGAACAAGCCTGAGCCGGCAGAAGAACCGGCCGTGGGTCCAGGCGGACAGCCGTCGATGACAGGACTCCCAGAAGGTGTGACATTAATAACACCGCCGCCGGTTCCGGCGCCGCCAGCACCACAGCCGGCCCCAACGCCTGCTCCTGTTCCTACGCCGGTGCCTAAGGCCCAAGCCGATTTGGCCGACAGTTTAAGCACTGGACAATTGGTGGCGGTTGCCGACACAGTGGAGCCGATTTATCCCGAAGAAGAGCCTGCAGCGAAGCCGGCTAGCGGTGACCAGCCAACGCCCGCTACTCCTGCGGTTCCGGCCACTGCTGTAACGCCGGCCGCGCCTGACTCGGTGTCTGCCGCTGCAAAGCCAGCACCCGAACCGTCTGCGGACAAGCCTGCGCCGGCGCCTGAACCCAAACCAGTCACTTCGGCGCCCCAGGCGCCCTCTGCGCCAGCCCCAACCACACCGGCGGCCACGAGTGGAGCCGAGGCTATTCAGCAGGCAGAGCATCAAATTGACGATCTGCTGAGTGTGTCGCTGATTCATTCCGATACCACGCCGACTCACCGCCGGTTGCCCGAACCTATCGCGGCTGCCAGAGCGGAAGATCAGCCGGGCTCCGATTTGGAGATGGGAGTGGTGCGGCCGCCGGCAAATTCGGCGACTCCCTCGGGCGAGGAGCATACGGCGGTGCATCATGGTCTCAAAGTGATCCAGCCGCTTGAACCGATTGTCCCGCCCAAGGAACTATTCGCCAAAGAAATAGCCGAGATGAACAAGCAGGCACAGCCGCCTGCTGCGGCGAAATCGCCCGTCCCTGCACCGCAGCCAGCACCAAAGCCAGCGCCCGCTCCTGCTCCCAGGCCTGCGCCTACACCCAAGCCCACGATGGTGATACCGCCCGGCAATCAAGCGATGCAAAAGTCGTTTGCTGGTGCGACACTCCCGCCGGTGTCAGTCAAACCGGTGGTGCCACTCCTGCCGCCCATGTCCGCGCCCCAACCCAAGCCGGAGCAGCCGGCACCGGCAGCCGCACCGTCTTCGCAACCGTTGCCGGTCAAGACCCCAGACGAAATCTTTGATGAGTCGCTGCCTCAGCCCGTGTCGCTGGCAGCTGATGATGTAGCCAAAGAGCGCGAGAAGCAGCAGGCGGCTGCCCCTGCCACATCGCCATCGCCGGCTCCCGAAACCAAGCCTGAGCCGCCCAAGCCCGAACCCGCTCCGGCCGCGACTATCGCTAAACACGCTGCCCCCATGCTGGGTGAGAAAGCCGCCAAGCCGGTCCCGGAGGTCAAGAGGAAGCTTATTCGGCACGAGAAGCCGGCCGAGCATGTGGCGAGTAAGGAAGAGGCCGCCCATAACGAGCCGTCTGAGGCTGCCAAAGAGGTCGCGCCGCTTACGGGCATGCTTATTATGCCAAGCGCCGACAAGCCCAAGCCGGAAACCGACAAGCCCAAGGCTGAGAAGCCGAAGAAGCTTGCACCAGGTGAGGTCTACGTTGATGAGCACGGCAACGTGATGATTGGTGAATAGCGGGCGAGAGAGGCGCTAGCGCCGTCTCAGCAGATGAATGACGCCCTCGATCACGAGGCCGAACAACGCGCCAATAACAAATGAGAACAACAGCTCGGAGCCGGACAGCGCATAGCCGTAATGGTAGGCGATGAGGTAGAAAATTGATCCGACAATGAGCGCCGTCCAAATGGTGCCGACCATGACCGACGGCCGCGCCACCGTGTTTTCCAGGGCTTCGCTGACCTTTTCGACGGCTGGTGTATGGATAAATTTGCTGAAGTTACGGCTCACAGGGGTGAGCTGGCGCTGAATGGACCCAAGCGTTTGCTTATAGTTGAGGTGGTGGTTGATGAACGGGATCTTAACTCCGGGTGAGGGCTTGTGGGCGGTCTCTTCGGCCGCGGCTTGCTCGGGCTCGGGTTCTTGGCGTTCGATGATTTTGCGGGCATGCTCGGCCCGTTTTTCGGCGTGTTCCGTGCCCTCGCCGTGCTCGGCGTTTTCGCGGGCTAGGCGTTCAAGTCGCTCGGCACCGACCTCGGCTATTTCGCCGGCTCGTTCGTTGACTTCCGAATTGGACCCCAGGTGTTCGGCCATCAAACTCCTCCTTGGAATTGTCCGCGCAGGAGGCGGATTTCGGTTTCAAGCTGCCGGTTGCGCAGGTAGAAGTACAGGCTGAGTGCACCAATCACTATAACGATTATGGTGCCGGTGCTTGCGCCCGTGTCGGGGAGGCTGGTAGAAGCGGCCTCAACTTCTTTGGCAAAGCTGGGCGTGATCTTAATATTAACGGCGTTACCGTAGACATTGTTCATTACGAGGTCGTAGGAGAACGGATCGGACACGCCGACGGGGGTGTCGGGGACAGGCTTCTTTACGGTTACTTTGAATGTAGTGGTGAGGGTTTCGCCGGGCTTGATGGTGGCGGCCGGCCACGTTAGCACGCCACCTGCCTGCGCCGCGCCGTCCAGGTCGGTGACGTCAGCATATTCGAGTATATCTTCGATGTGCTCAACCACCGTGTAGGAGCCGGCGCTGCCGCCGGTGTTTTGGGTGAGTAGCTGATAGGTGATGACGTCACCGCCGCTAGCCGGCTTGGAAGTGGCGTCAATGTTGCCCTGGGTGACGTTAATTGCGGTCTTGGAGCGGGCGTAGCTTGGCGGGGGTAGCGTGGGCTTAATGCTTAGAGCACAGGCCTGAACGGCGTCGGACAGCTTGCCGGTGGAGCCTTTAATCTTGAGCGAAGCCGTGATGGGGCCGGCTTTGGTATATGTATGGGAGACCGAGGCGGATGGGCTATCTTTGGTGGCTCCGTCGCCGAAGTCAAACAAATAATTGGTGATGGTCTGGCCGTTGGCCGCGCCGGCCCCGGAGAAATCGACCTTGAGCGGGATGTCGCCGGTGGTGGGGGTTGCGAGCAGGTACGAGCAGCTCACCGTCGGAGCCTTAGGAGTGGGCGTGGGTTTAGGAGTGGGGATGGGAGTGGGCGGCGGGGGCGTGGGCTTAGGTGGCCAGGTCTTAAACACCAGATTACCGCAATGGAACATAACGGCAAAGAAGCCGCCGTCGCTGGAGCGGGTGCCCTCGAGAACGTCGTAGTACGAGCCCGTTTTGACGTTATTGCCGGTGTCGAATTCATAGAGGAAGCGGGCCCAATATGTGAAGGCGCCCACCGTGAACTTTTGGTCGGTTGCGGCATGCTGGTTGCGGCCGATGGAGTTTAGGGTGTGGTCGCGCGAAACGATTTGGGTCTTGTGGGTGTTTACGATGTCTTGGCGGCTGATGCCCATGTACTTGTAGAGCGCTTGGAGCTCGGTGCTGGAGTCGTAGCGGTTGAGCAGGTCGTCTTTGGACACAAATCCACCGTAGATAATGTCATTGGAGGAAGCGGCATTAACGTTGGTGGGTGGGGCGGCAATAATGGCGAATTGCAGCAGCACAATCAGAGCGGCTCCCACAGCCGAAAACGTGCGGGTCACGCGTTCACGCGCCAGCCGCCGCGCATAGAACGTGAGCTGACTAGCGGCACTCGGTGAGAGCGACAGCTGTGAAACCATCTTCTTAAACATTAGCGTAATGATATACCAAGTAGGGGCCAAAGGCCAGGTAGTTGCCCCAGATAGACGGGCGGGGTATAATGGTTCTATTGCAGAGCCAAAAGCTCCCTTTTTAGTTGAGATAGGTGGTAGTACTCAGGTATGGCAGATAAAACACAATACGGCGCCGATCAGATTCAGGTGCTCGAAGGTCTGGATCCGGTGCGTAAGCGCCCTGGTATGTACATTGGTGGCACCGGGGTGGAAGGCTTACATCACCTGGTCTGGGAAATCATCAACAACTGTATCGACGAAGCTATGGCTGGTTTCGGTAACCGGGTTGATGTGACTCTTTTGGCCGATGGCGGAGTGCGGGTGCGGGATGATGGACGCGGCATTCCAGTGGAAAAGCACAAAACTACCGGCAAGAGCACGCTCGAAACCGTGCTGACGGTGCTGCACGCCGGCGGTAAGTTCGGCGGTGGGGGCTATAAAGTATCGGGTGGTTTGCACGGCGTGGGTTCGAGTGTGGTGAACGCCCTGTCTGAGCGGCTGGTGGCCGAAGTGCGCCGCGAGGGCAAGGTTTACAGCCAGGAATATGAGCGCGGTGTGCCGACCGGCGGCGTGAAAACCATTGGCCCGACGACCGAATCCAACGGCACAACGATTTCTTTTTGGCCTGACCCGAAGATTTTTGAGACTATTGAATTTAGCTACGATGAAATCCTTGAGTACCTGAGGCGCCAGGCTTATCTGACCAAGGGTGTGATGGCGCGGCTGGTGGATGAGGGGAGCGGTAAACGCCATGCATTCTACTTTGAGGGTGGTATTAAGAGCTACGTCCAGCATCTGAACCACGATAAACTACCGTTGAACGATCCGCCGTTTTATGCCCAAAAAACCACCGGTGATGTGGCAGTGGAGATTGCGATCCAGTACAACGACTCGTATGTTGAGACGGCCAAATATTTTGCCAACAACATCCCGACCAATGGCGGCGGCACGCATGTTGAGGGCTTTCGCCGGGCGCTGACCCGCGTGGTCAACGACTATGCGCGCAAGTCCGGACTGCTTAAGGACAACGAAGAGAACCTCACTGGCGAGGACTGCCGCGAGGGTATGGGCATTGTGATTTCGGTGAAGCTGCCCGAACCTCAGTTTGAGGGCCAAACGAAGGACAAGCTCGGCAACCCTGAGATGCGGGCCGTGGTGGAGCAGGTGTTCTCAGAAATGTTTAGCTACTACCTCGATGAGAACCCGAATGAGGCTAAGAAGATTATTGGTAAAGCTACGCTTAGTGCCCGGGCGCGTATCGCGGCGCGGGCAGCCCGTGACACCGTGATCCGCAAAGGCGCCCTGGACGGCATGACGCTACCCGGTAAGCTGGCCGATTGCCGCAGTAAGGACGCCACTCGCAGTGAGCTCTTCATCGTGGAGGGCAACTCGGCCGGTGGCTCGGCCAAGGGTGGCCGCGACAGTGAGTTCCAGGCCATTTTGCCGCTGCGCGGCAAAATCCTGAACGTGGAGCGGGCACGTCTCGATCGTATGCTGGGCAACCAGGAGGTGAAGAACCTTATTATCGCTATGGGTACAGGCATCGCCGAACAATTCGAGCTGAGCAAACTGCGCTACCACCGCATTATCATCATGACCGATGCCGACGTGGACGGAGCGCACATCCGCACGCTGCTTCTCACGCTATTTTACCGCCATTTCCCGCAGCTTATCGAAAACGGCCACCTCTACATTGCCCAGCCGCCGCTGTACGGCCTGCAGGTGGGCAAGAAAAAGCTGTACGCCTACGACGAGGGGCAGCGCGATGAAATCATTGACCGGTTGATTGCTGAGCGCACGGGCAAGGCGAAGGCCGGCACGGCAGCTGAAGGGGCAGTGGCAACCGAGGAATCTGAAATCGAAACTGAGGCGCCGGAACCGGCTGCTGGTGAGGTGGTGGCGGCCGAGGAGGAATCCGAGGAGGTGGCCAGCGATGAGGACAAGAACCGGCGCAAACTGGCCGGAGTGTCGGCCGTGCAGCGCTATAAGGGTCTTGGAGAAATGAACGACGACCAGTTGTGGGAGACTACCATGGACCCGGCCAACCGCGTGCTTCTGAAAGTGGCCGTCGAGGACGCTGAGAAGGCCGACGCGATCTTCAACAAGCTGATGGGCGAGGAAGTGCTGCTGCGCAAGAACTTCATCTCCTCCCGTGCCAACACATTATCTGATGATGACTTGGATATTTAGATGGACGAACAAGAGCAAAACGAAGTAAATATGCCCGAAGAGATGCCGGAAGAACAAGCCGAGTTTGAGGCTGAGGCCCAGAAGACCGACATCGGCACCGTACGTATCCAGAAGCTCGAGCACGAAATGGAGACCAGCTACCTGGCCTACGCGATGAGCGTGATTGTGGCCCGGGCACTTCCTGATGCGCGCGACGGCCTCAAGCCGGTGCACCGGCGCATCTTGCACGTCATGAACTCGCAGGGGCTGCGTCATACAGCCAAGTACCGCAAATCGGCCAGCGTTGTGGGGGATGTGATGGGTAACTACCACCCGCATGGCGATGTGGCCATTTACGACGCTATGGCGCGCTTGGCACAGGATTTTTCTATGCGCTATCCGTTGGTGGACGGCCAGGGTAACTTCGGTTCGCTCGATGGTGACCCGCCGGCCGCCATGCGGTACACCGAAGCCCGCATGCAAACCATCACCGAAGAATTGCTCAATGATATCGAGAAAGAAACGGTCGATTTCCGGCCCAACTACGACGGGTCTAAGCGCGAGCCGGTAGTATTGCCGGCTAAGCTCCCGAACCTGCTCTTAAACGGCCAGGTCGGTATCGCCGTGGGCATGGCAACCAACATCCCGCCACACAACCTCACCGAGCTGGTCGACGCCATCGTTGAGCTCATCGACAACCCGGAGGCCACGCTCGAAGACCTAATGAAACACGTGAAGGGTCCGGATTTCCCAACGGGTGGCGTTATCTTTGGTAATGATTCTATCCGGCAGGCTTATGGTAGCGGCAAGGGCAGCATTGTAGTGCGGGCTGTGGCCGAAATCCAGGAGAACAAGAAGGGCAACCCATACATTGTGGTGACCCAGATCCCGTTCGCGGTCAACAAAGCCACGCTGGTGGAGAAGATCGCTGAGTTGGTGAAAGACAAGCGCATCGTGGGCATTAGCGACCTGCGCGATGAAAGCTCGAGCCGTGACGGTGGCGTGAAGATCGTAATCGACCTCAAGAAGGATTCATATCCCAACAAGGTCTTGAACCAGCTCTTTAAGCTCACGCCGCTGCAGAGCGCGTTCCATGTCAATATGCTCGCGCTCGTTGATAACGGGCGGCAGCCGCGAGTGCTGAGTCTCGAAATGATGCTGCGCGAATACCTGCAGCACCGGCAGATCGTAGTGCGGCGGCGGACTGAGTTTGAGCTTCGCAAAGCCAAGGACCGTGCCCACATCCTTGAAGGTCTCAAGATTGCGCTCGACCACATCGATGAAGTGATCAAGACGATCCGGGCGGCGGCCACAGTGGACGAGGCCCGTACCAACCTTATGAAGCAGTTCAAGCTCACCGAGATCCAGGCACGGGCGATTTTGGCCATGCAGCTGCGGACCCTGGCCGGCCTTGAACGCAAGAAGATTGAGGACGAGCTCGCCGAACTTATGAAAATCATCGCCGATCTCGAAAAGATTCTGGCGAGCGAATCCGAGATCCTGCGGGTAATCCGCGAGGAACTCGAGGAACTTAAGGCCAAATACGGCGACGCGCGTCGTACCCAGATTATTGGCTCGGAACTTGGTAAATTCTCCGAAGAGGAGTTAGTGCCAAATGAGCAGGTCATCGTGACGCTAACGGCTGGGGGTTACATCAAGCGTATCCCGTCCAATACCTACAAGAGCCAGGGTCGGGGCGGCAAGGGCATTATGGGAATGACTACGAAGGAAGAAGATGTAGTCGACCACCTTGTGCTCACCCAAAACCATGACTTTATGCTGTTCTTTACCAATAATGGACGCGTATTCCGACTCAAGGTTTACGAGATTCCGTCAGCGTCACGCACAGCCAAGGGCCAGCCGGTAGTGAATGTGTTGCAGCTGGCGCCGGGCGAGAAGGTGACATCGCTCGTGACGTTCGATTCTAAAGTGGATCATTCGTACTTGTTTATGGCAACGAAACTCGGCACCGTGAAGAAGACGCCACTGAGCGACTATGCGAACGTGCGGGCCAACGGCTTAATTGCGATCAAGCTCGACAGCGGGGACGAACTCAAATGGGTGAAGCTCACAAGTGGTAAGGATGAGATCATCATCTCCACAGCACTGGCCCAGGCCATCCGCTTTAAGGAGGCCGAAGTGCGGCCGATGGGCCGGGCCACCCGGGGCGTTCGCGGTATTCGCTTACGGCCCAATGACATTGTGGTGGGTATGGATATAGTCACTACCGGCATGGAGATGCTCGTGGTGATGGAGAACGGTTACGGCAAGCGCACGAAGGTGGACCAATTCGCCACCCATGCGCGCGGTGGCGTTGGTATTAAGGCGGGCGTAGTGACGGCGAAGACCGGCAAGACTGTAGACGTGCGTGCCATCAAGAACGAGCGTGACGAAGTAGTAGTAGTGAGTACCCAGGGCCAGGTCATTCGTATGGCGTTGTCTGGCATTTCGTTGATCGGCCGGGCAACCCAGGGCGTGCGTGTCATGCGCATCGCCGAGGGCGACAAGGTGGCTTCCGTGGCACTAGTGGGAGAGTCCGAGCTTGAAGAGGGGATTTCGAACACTGCCGAGGTAGAGCCGTCGGCCTAACTATTTGGTGATTTTTCCAGCCATGGCGGGTGGCAGGAGCAACAGATTCCGCTTGTGCTTATTTGGCGCAAGCGGGTTTTTGCTATCTGAGGTTAAACGAAAATGCTTGTGCTTATTGATAACACCCATCATGGTTATTATTCCAATAAATACCTGATTTTTCCGCTAATCTTTTGGCATAACATCCAATGTTGGTCCAGGGTGAGGGGGCTAATCTTAGGAGTGTTCCAGGTATGCACAGATAACAATGTCCAGACTTACGGTCGAGGGGTGGATGAGACTATCACGGTCAGTAAAAGTTATCCTTGGTATT
>DATAMV010000234.1:0-2970 GCA_036266515.1 Candidatus Saccharimonadia bacterium | reverse complement strand
GTTGCGATAAAGACCTGGAATTCACGCTGGACATCATGGCCGGTAATGTACCAGCCGCGCAGACTGGTCATTAGAAGTAATGCGAGTCCAACGCTGTAAATTCCGATGAGGATTGTGCTCTCGCGCAGTTGGTTGCGCCAGCGCAGTAGCCCCACTAGGTAAATGGCGGACAGGATAAGCATGATGTAGGTGAAGGCATTTGTGCCGCCGTTATTGAGGCTGACTGCGCCCATGATAGACAGTGCCACAATCGGCAGGCCGGCTAGGGAGTAAATGCTTTCGCGCAGCCGCGGCCGGTTGGGACGCAGCTCGAGTGGGGTGCCTTGATTGCGGCGCCAGGCAATCGCCATAAGCGCAAGCCACACCGCGTCGAAGCCGAGGACCAGGCTATTGGTGCCCAGGGGCTGGACGTTGCCGACGAGGGGAAGCAGGGCGTTCATCAGAAGGGCGCTTAAAAGAACCGTTAGCAGGCTAAACCCAATACTAAACCCGAGACTTTCCCATACGTTGGTGGTACGTAGCCGGATGATGCGGCTAACGAGCCAGCCTGGCATGAGAAACATCCACAGGAGAGCCAAAACGGCTTTCGGTACAGTTGTGTGTGGGATGAGCAAAACCAGGATATTCACCATCACCGTGAGAGTGGCCAGGCCGGTCCAGGCCCATTTTGCAGGAATGCGAATCAGGTAGTGGTTCATGCCCGAACCTCCCGGTAGAGCTCGGCGACACGGGAGCTAAGGACGTCCCATGAATAGGCTTGGGCGGCTTCGTGGCTGGCCGCGCTTAAGGGGGCTAGTTTGGAGGGGTGGTCGGAAAAATGTTTAATTGCTTTGGCAAAGGTGGCCGCCGACGGGTCCGCCACGAGTATACCGACTCCGCGAATCAGTTCGCGGATGCCCAGCACATCGGACCCGATAATCGGCAGGCTCATGGCCATGGCCTCGAGCAGCACGAGCGGCATGCCCTCCTTGTCTGAAGTCATTATGAGCGCGTCGGCGTTCTCGTAAAAGCGCTTTAGCTCTGTACCTTGCCGGACGCCGTGGAATGTCACATTTGTGAGCTGGTGCTCGCGGACATACGTCTCCAGACTCGCGCGGTGGTCGCCGTCGCCGACCACATCCAGATGGGCGCCTGGCAGCTGGGCCATCGCTTCAACGATGCGCTCCGGGCGTTTTTGTAATGCAAGCCGTCCCACAAATAGCAGGCGCAGGGGGGTGTGCGTGCGCGTGCGGGCAGCGCGGAAGTAATCGGCCGAAACGCCGTTTGGTAGTACGAGTACACGGCTTGGATCGAGGCGATACCGCTTCGTCATGAGCTCGCGCTGGTCCTCGGACAGGCAAATAACGCGGGTGCTATGGCTCAGCACAAAGCCAAGAATCAGCTTCTTGTAGGTGCCGAAAAAGATACGGCCGAGTGTGCTCGATGGATCGACGTCGAGGTGAACGTGGGAAATTAGCGGTTGGCGGCGGATAGCAGCGGCGAGCCACGCCACTTCGGGGACAAAGGCCTGCGCCACGTGCACGTGAATGACGCTGCGCTTGGGCAAACGAAGGAGCGCCGGCAGTAGTAGCGGCATCACCGGCGTATTGAGCGCCTCAAAGCCGCGGAGGCGGTGGACGGTGAGGCCCGACGTGTCATTCGTGTGGCCATGACCCGCCGCAGTGAACACTTCGACCCGGTGACCGGAAGCCATGAGTGCCTCAGACAATTCTTTGACCACAGTTTCAACGCCGCCGACGTGGGGCGGGTAGTAAGCCGTGACCTGGCCGACAGCGGGACGCATCGCGGCTTCGAAGATCTCGCTAGTGGCGCGGGTCTTGCTGCTCCAAGTGAGCTCTTTTTCGACGAGCTCGCGGCCCGTCTCCCCCATTTGTTTGGCCAGAACCTTGTCAGAAAGGATGCGTTCAATGGCGCTGCCAAGAGCCGTAGTGTCACCAGGTGTCACGAGCAGCCCGGTGACGCCGTTTTCAACCAGAGTGGGAATGCCGCCGACGGTAGTCGAGACCACGGGCGTGCCGCATGCCATGGCCTCAACGAGCACCATGGGGAAACTGTCATTGTGCGATGGCAGCACGACGACGTCAGCTTGTGGATAAAGCTGGGCCAATGCCTGACTGTCTTGGAGGCCCAAAAATTTCAGGCCAGATTCAACGCCGAGCGTTGCAGCAGTTGCCCGAACATCATCCTGGTCGCCGACGCCGACGATATTCACGGTGAGTCCGGGGAATTTGGCGGTGAGTGCTGGGAGCGTTTCGATTAGGTCATTTAGGCCTTTGTGACGGTAAGACGGACCGTAATTTCCCACAAACAGTAGTGTCTTGTGTCCCGCTTGCGTCTTGGCGACCGGTTTAAATAATGCCTCATCAACGCCCGGAGTTACGGTGACGGATTTAGATTTCCAACGGCCGAGGAATTCGTCGCGCACGAAGTCGGATGAGCAAAGGATGCGGTCGGCACGCCCGAGTACAAACCGCAGGCCAAAGGTTTCGTAAGTGCCAACGAGCAGGTCGATCAGGCGTTTGCCTTTTTTCATGGTGCCGGCATGGTACGTGACCACAAACGGGATGCGGCCGGCGGCGCTCGCGGCTACGTCGGCGAGTCCCGGCACGGGCATATGGGCATTAATGAGGTCGGGCTTTTCGTCGCGGATAATGGCCTTTAGTTTGCGGCGCCAGCCCAGATCAAACGGGGTGTTTGAAAGCTTAAACCGGAAACCGAGGCGGTGAACAGTGAGACTGCCGATGGTTTCGGTTGTATCTGTCCCCCGGTGCTCGCCGGCGCAAACCACCACCACGCGCCAGTTGTAATAATCGACCAAGCGGTCGGTGATGTGTTTGGCATAGCGCTCCAGTCCCCCGCCCTGCGGCGGGAAGTAGGGCGTGACGAGCAGGAGCGTGCGCGTTGTTTGACTCATGCGAGCTCTCCATTCGCTACGTATTGAACATCCTGGCGGCCGGCGATGTGAGTGAG
>DATAMV010000233.1:0-2601 GCA_036266515.1 Candidatus Saccharimonadia bacterium | reverse complement strand
TGCCCGGTTGGTTGGTCCACCGCCGGCTAAGGTTCGGCGGCAGCCCAGCGGGCATAGTTCTACCACAACCCCGGCCGGCTGCCATCGGTGAGTGGCTGGAAGCGGAGCCGCTACGCGGCCGACCTACTGGCGGCTGACGCCGCGACGGGGGGGGACCCCCGAACCCCCCGGCCAGGAGACGCCCAAAGGGCGGGCGTCCCCTGGTCAAGAGCACCTGGGTGACTAATAGCATTCGAACATTGGCTTTCTGTAGTTTGCCCTGCTCCTTGGGCGTGTCTTGACCTTATGTTCGAATGAGTGAACCTCATGAGTACTGATCAGTTACGGGAAAGCGGCGATCCCGTAGGCGGCGACATCCTTGTTCGTACGCCGGCGCTGGGTGGCGATCAGATCGGACGTCCTGATCTCGTTGATGGCCGTGAAACTGAGCGTCTTCTTGTGGTACACAACGGGTGTCGCCGTTCCGTTGAACGTGTCCAGTGCCGTTTTCCAACCGGTGTTGAACGTGTCCCGGTCAGCGGTGACCACACGGCCGGCCGTGGTGACGTGGCCGGAGTCCAGCATGGGCCAGTACATACGGCCACGCCCTGATTTCTGCGGCAGCGCAGTTCTGAACGACGTGAGAATGGCCGCCCTCGGGTCGAGCGGCTTGCCGGCCCCCGTCCCGGTGATAGCGAGGGAACTCGACGCTACCGCCGTGTACTTGTTGGTGAGCGGGTCGATGGCGTATGTCTTCGTTCCCGTGCACGTGACATCGGTCGGCCACAAGGCCTGAACCGTACCGGTGAGGAAATTGTTCACCGCTGTATTCCACGCGGTTTGCACCGGACCAATTGCGTTTGCACTACTGGAGTGCATCGTCGTTTGCCACGTGTCGCCGGTGACGAACGTGCCAAACGTGATATGGATGTAGATCGCCATCGCATGATCATACTCGCGATAGCAAGCCTGACCTGCGAAAACGGGGATCGTTTGGAGCCGTATGATACCATCCTGAATACGACGTCGTGTCGCGCGGAAAGACTGTCAGAGGGGTTGTGAGGATGAGTCGATATCACTGGTTGACCGGCGGTGTCGACATTGCTGGAGCAGTACCGAACAGCCTCCAGACAACCAACTTTCCCCTGCCGGCCGGCGCAACGGTGAAGCGGTTCCAGGGCCGTAACATGTTCGTCGGTGCTTACAATGAGGGGAATGATCACTTTTCCATCAGATCGCTGTACATGAGCCAAACGGTACAATTCACGAGCGGGCCGAATAGCGGACGTATTATCTACAAAAGCACCAAGCGAATTCCGTTTGTCGTATCGGCATACTTCGCTGCTGCTATTCCTGTATACGACGGTTACTACAGTGCCGGTGACAATGAGCTAGGCTTCAATCAGCGCTGTTCCTACGGCCTGGCGAGTGGTCCGGCGGCCAATCTCGCAGTGCAGTGGTTCATTGGTCAGGAAAGGACCTCATACCCAGGTACGTACCAAGGTGAGGTGTTTGTTCAGTTCGCGGTGCTGTACTACCTCTGACCGGCGCCGGCGGCCTGAGCCGGCTCTCTCCTGACTCCGCTCGTCGTTGGCGCAGTTTCCCTTGTGTACCAACGATCCGGTACGATCAAGTGCGGTCGTCACCCGACTGGGCCTCCATCCCCGGGTGACGGCCGTGCTACCTTGTCCCCTCGCGCCGGCAACCGTTGGCGCGTAAGGGATGGAGAGCACACATGATCGAGACGTACGACAGTAGTTCGCCCGTGGTCAGGAACGGGGCCATCGGCCTCGACGCCATGGACCTCACGTCCAGCGTGCAGCTGACGGTGGCCCGTGACCGCAACGGCCTCTACCGCGTCGCGCTGAGCCGCATGCGGCTGGAGCCCATGCAGCTCGAAGGCCTGGAGCTCGGGACCGTCAACGACGTCCCTCCGGGGCAGCGGCGAGCCACGTGGCTGCTCACGGATGCCGTCCAGCTGGCCCTCAGCAACCCTGAGGCGCACCAGCTGCTGCACTGGTAGCTCGGGCCACGCGCCCGGTCCGAGGCGGCCCCTCTCCTGCCCCCGTGGGAGAGGGGCCGCTCTCTGTGCTCAGTCGGTCCGCTCGCCCGCCACGAGGCGGGTGTGGTCCTCGGTGGCCGTCGTGGTGAACGAGCCTTCAGCGTCGGCGACCACTACGCGGCCCAAATGATCAAGAGCCGACGTCTCCAGCGGCTCTTCCTTATGTAGCAACACTTCTGACGCTGAATTCGACGTCGATTCGCGCGGAGGAACGTCCGGACGCTGTGCCCACGCCACCGCGGCTCGGCCAACCGCGGTGAACCTCTCCCTGCTGGGCTTGGCCGCCGCTTCGTCGATGCGATCCATGAGATCGGCCCACTCCTTGGATGGGTCCAGACCTCGTTCCCACTCTGTCGACATGTCACTCCATCCCTTGTGCTACAACGTAAGCAGGGCGAGAACCTGAGTGGTTCTCGCCCTGCCCGGTTGGTTGGTCCACCGCCGGCTAAGGTTCGGCGGCAGCCCAGCGGGCATAGTTCTACCACAACCCCGGCCGGCTGCCATCGGTGAGTGGCTGGAAGCGGAGCCGCTACGCGGCCGACCTACTGGCGGCTGACGCC
>DATAMV010000232.1:0-1518 GCA_036266515.1 Candidatus Saccharimonadia bacterium | reverse complement strand
GCTCGGGTTTTTTGAGGTAGAGCGAGGAGGCCAAAAATTGCGGGTCTTTGAGGAAGCGAAACCCGCGTTCCACGTGGGCTTGCCCTTTGTATCCAGCCAGCACCGCCTGGGCGGCCAACTGGCCCTCGTCCAGTTCGTTCGTCGCGAGGATAAAACAGCTGTGCTGGTCGACCCGCGCCTGGCGGTCCGTGAGCCGCGACGCCAGGGCGCCAGCGATATGGTAGACGATCTGGGCGGGCTGGGCGCCGGGCCTTGGGCGCCCCCGCTTCCCATAGGGGGGCGTGGGGCAGACGGTACTGTCAGAAAGAAACGTGGTCTGCAAGTCGTGGGTAAAACGCGCCAGGGCTTGGTGGGCATCCGCTTCACAGGCAAAGGCTGTGCGGCACAGCGTCGGGAAGGCTGTGCCTTCGTGGGCACTCTGCTGGCGCCACTGCTTGTCGACGGTGCGCTGGGCCTGGGGCTGGCGCGACTCGGACTAGATGAGCACCCAGCGTTGCGCGACGCCACCATAGCTCGATGGCACGACGTGATAGCGATAACCCTCCGTGAGCGGCGCCAGCGTCTGGGGATCGGCCTGGGCCAAGACGGTCTGGGCTTCGTGCAAGGTCGCTGGCACGCGGGTGATCCACTTGAGGCGGGTCTCGGCCAGCTTGTGCAGATTCTCGGCGCTATAGAGAGCCCTGTCGGCCACGAGATAGGCGGGCTTGGCAGGGGGGTGGAGCGGCGCAATGTGGTCACTGACGAGCTGGCCGAACGCTTTGCCATCATGACTATTGCCACTCAGGGGCTGCATCAGCACCGGGATACCGGCTTGGTGCTCCACCACCAACTCCAACATCACTTGGTTGAGGTCAGGGCGATGATCCCGACTATAGCCCTGGGTGATGTGCACGACCTATTCGTCCGGAGGCTGCGCGCTGTTATACCGGCCATCGACATGAAAACTCGTCGTATCGAGATGGCTGAACCTGCGCGTCAGCCCCAACCGCGTGGCCGCCGTGGCGGCAATGAGGCTATAGAGTGCCGTCACGCCAAAGTCGTAGAGGGTATCGAGGGCGCGCCCGAGGGTGTCATCATTGAGATGGCTGGCCTGCATGCCTGGGGCAATAAGGCGCGAAATCGGCTTATTGTGGAAAAAATGGGGGACGAGGTAGAGCTGTTGATTGATAAAACCCAGACCCTTGAGCACCATGGCTTTGACCGCATGGCCGGCGGTCACAATCCGCATTTCCGGGTCTTGCTTGGTGGCTCGATCAATGACTTCAGTGATGCCGAGTTCTTCAAACATGCCCGCGACAAGGCCAAGGTGATCCAAGACCTGCGTGCGGTACTGTTGCGGCTTCGGCGGGATCTCAGGGCGGTACGATGGGCGCATACTCTCCTCCTTTAGAGAGGAGAGTGTATCGCCACTCCGAAATTACTCAATGACACGCGCGTGGTGCGGAATGTCAGCATGGCGGGGTCCCCTTTTCACCGGCGTGAAATAAGGGGATCTTACCCGATGATGCCTGCCCGAAT
>DATAMV010000231.1:0-2043 GCA_036266515.1 Candidatus Saccharimonadia bacterium | reverse complement strand
AGATTGACTCCCGCACGATTTTGGATCAGATGGGCGCTGAGAAGCTTTTGGGGCGCGGCGACATGTTGTTTGCCAGCCCGGAGTTTATTAAGCCTCGTCGTATCCAGGGTGTGTTTATCGACGAGAAAGAAACCAAGGCTGTTACGGATTACCTGCGGTCGGCGCGGGCACCACAATACAACGAGGAAGTGTTGGCGCAGAAAGTCAGCCTCGGCAAGGGCGGTGGTGGCGGTGGCGGCGATCTGGGCGAGCCCGACGATGATATGTTTGAGGAGGCGGCCGAGGCGGTGTTCCGCGCCGGCAAGGCCAGCGCCAGCATGTTGCAGCGCCGATTGCGGGTGGGCTATGCCCGCGCGGCCCGGCTGCTGGACCTCTTGGAAGAGCGGGGAATTATTGGGCCGGCCGACGGCGCTCGTCCCCGCGATGTACTGATCTCGAGCCTCGATCAGATTCGGGGTGGTGGCGGAGGCGAAGTTCGCCAAGCTGAACCCTACGAAGAGTAAATCCTGTAGACTATAGGTATGCCAGATAAACCGCTGAACGTTGGCCAACAACTCAAGGCGCGCCGGCAGGCGCTGCGGCTAAGCTTGGCCCAGGTTGAGGTTGATACGAAGATCCGCGGCAAGTTTTTGACGGCGCTGGAATCGGGCGATTACAGCAGTCTGCCTAACGATATTTATTCGCGCGGTTTTGTGCAGCATTACGCAAGCCACCTGGGCCTGGACGGTGCGGCCGTGGCGGCGCAGTACGTGGCCGAGCGTGGGGGTGTAGTGGCCGGTAAGACCAAGCGGCCCCAGCTTGAGCGGCCGCCGCGGCTGGTGTTTACTGGGCGCATCGTTACGGTGATCGGTGTGGCAACGGCGGTCATTGGTGTGGTGTGGTATCTGCTATGGCAATTTGCAGCCCTAGCGGCCGCGCCCAGCCTCACGCTCAATTCGCCGGAGTCCGATGTGGCCCTCACTGGGGCAGTTATTAATGTGTCGGGACACGTAACGCCCGGTGCGGACGTGAACATTAACGATTCACCGATTTTGACTGACACCGACGGGAATTTTAGCGAGAAAGTAGCGCTACAGGACGGCGTAAATGTGATTCGGGTGGCGGCCCGTAGCAAACTCGGCAAAGCGACCATCGTGACGCGCAATGTCTTGGCCAAGTTGCCCAAGGCGGATCCGACCCAGGTTGCCGTGCCATCTGCGGTATTTGACGGCGTGGCGGTGGCGGTGGCGGTGAAGGAGACTACATCAGTGGTGGTCGTGGTTGATGGGGTCAAGCAATTCGCGGGCACGTTTATTGCCGGCAAGAGTTTGGTGTTTACGGGTAAGACCGACATTAGCCTCACGACCGGCAATGCCGGTGCCACAAGTGTGACCGTGACGAATACAGTGGCGGCCAACAAGCTGCTGAGCCCATTAGGCAAAGAGGGAGAGATCCGCCGGAATCAGGATTTTGCCAAGGATACGGTGATCCCTTAAACTAAGGTCGACAAGGAGGCCTAGGTTATGGCAAAAGATTTTTCATTTGATGTAGTCAGCGATTATGACGTAGCTGAGATGATGAACGCAGTGGACCAGGCGCAGCGTGAGCTGGGCCAGCGCTACGACTTTAAAGGCACCTCGGCCAAACTGGAGTTCGCTGACGGCAAAACCGGTGTGCAGATTGAGGGAGAGAGTAAGAACCAGCTAGACGCGATCCTGGATATGTTTCAGGGCAAACTGATTAAGCGCGGGGTGTCGCTGAAGGTATTAGACACGAGCAAAGAGCCTGTGCAGGGTGGCAAAGAGATGCGCTGGAGCGTGCCTTTTAAGAAAGGTTTGGACCAAGACAAGGCTAAACAGATCACTAAACTGATCCGCGACCAATATCCCAAGGCTAAGGCTCAAATCCAGGGGGACGCAGTCCGGGTGAGCTCAACGAGCAAGGACGACTTGCAGGGAGTGATGGGGGTATTGCGCGCCGCCTCGTTTGATTTTCCGCTCGATTTTCAGAACTATCGCTAGGCTTTCTGGGTTTTGCCAGGCTTGTTTTTTGGCTCATTATAGG
>DATAMV010000230.1:0-14350 GCA_036266515.1 Candidatus Saccharimonadia bacterium | reverse complement strand
GGGCGGGCAACACGTCGCATGAGGCTCTCCAGGGCGTCGACCTTATGGGCAAGACGCTTGGGATTCTCGGCGCCGGCCGTATTGGTCGCCATATGGCCCAAATTGCCCATGGCTTTGGCATGAAGGTGGTGGCATTCGACGCGTTCCCAGACGAAGAGCGCGCCAAGCAATATCACTTCACGTATCAGACACTAGATGACGTTTTGGCCGAGGCCGACGTTTTGAGTCTGCATGTGCCCAACCTCGCCGAAACAAAACACCTCCTGGGCGCGCCGGCTTTAGCCAAAATGAAGCCTTCCGCCGTGGTCATCAACACTGCACGCGGAGAGGTAATCGATACGCGCGCGCTCATTGAAGCGCTTGCCACCGGCCGTCTCGCTGGCGCCGCTCTCGATGTAGTAGAAGGCGAAGAAACGGCCTCCCTCGATGCCGAACTCGACCATCTCCGCGCCGAAGCCACTGACCACCTCGTTTTGGAACGCAACTTTGAAATTGCTACACTTCAGAAACTTCCTAATGTCATTCTCACCAACCACAATGCTTTTAATACCCTCGAGGCCGTTGAGCGGATCAACCGGACCACGGTGGAGAATATTGCAGCCTACTTGGACGGTCACTTAGTAAATGAGGTAGGAGCCTAATGTCCTCACTCCCTGGCCGGCTCATCATTGTCCGTCACGGCGAGTCGCGGTGGAATGTTAAGTCGCTGTGGACCGGCATCCGCGACGTTGGTCTCACCGGCAAAGGCCACCATGAAGCCCAGCTGCTGGGCGAAGCGCTCAAAGACGTCGAGATCGACCTGGCATTTGTATCCCAGCAACTGCGCGCCAAAGAAACACTCGAAGACCTGCTACAAGCTGCCGGCCAGCCGGACGTCCCCAGCCACGTTAGCGCTGCCATTAATGAGCGCGACTACGGCTCCTTCACCGGACAAAACAAGTGGCAAGTGGAAACAAAAATTGGCGAAGGCGCTTTCGAAAACATCCGCCGCGGGTGGGATTTTCGTGTCCCCGACGGCGAGACCCTCAAAGACGTTTATGGCCGCACCGTCCCGTTCTTTCGCGAAACGGTCTTACCAGAAGTGGCGGCCGGCAAGACCGTCCTCATGGTGTCGCATGGTAATGCCATTCGTTCTCTCATCAAGTACATCGAAACCGTTAGCGACCAGGATATTGAGGATATTGAAATGATCTTCGGCACCATTATCACCTATGAGCTCGATGGAGAGGGTCGCCAAACTCGCAAAATCATAAAAACAATCGCAACCGTTCCGCCGCCGGCCTAAAGGAGCAAACTATGATACAAGCGCATATTCTCGACGTGTTTGTGGACGAGGCTGGCAAATTTGGCGGCGGCATGGGCATGATCCTCGACGAAGGCCGCTCAATTCCAGACATTCAGCGCGCCGCGATCACTCAACGGCTCGGCTACGAGGAGGCCATTTTCGTTAACGACCTAAAACAAAACGACATTAGCGTCATCACGCATGAGCGGGAAATCCGTTTCGCCGGCCAGCCGGTAGTTGGAGCTTCCTGGCTGCTGTCGGAGTTACGTGGCCGGCCGATCGATCGCATTCACTGCCTGGGCGGCGAAGTGCGCACCTGGCAGGCTCATGGCCTGGTCTGGATCCGGGCTAGTCTCGACATTATGCCGGATTGGAATATCCAGCAGCTACCAACTGTAGAGGCGGTCGAACGTCTCACGGCCGCCGATGCCGATTCGCTACCCCATACCCTCGTATGGGCCTGGACGGACCAAGCCAAGGGAAAGGTGCGGGCCCGGACTTTCGCCGCCGATTGGGAAACCGTACCCGAGGTGGAGACCAATGGTTCCGGCTCAATGATGCTGTCCAATCTGCTGCAGCGCGACCTTCAAATCAAGCATGGCCGGGGATCGATCATTCACGCCATGGCCGAAAAGGGCAATTTTGCGGCCGTCGGCGGGCGGGTGGTAAAACGGGAAGTAGTTGACCTGGGGATATAATGTAGTCATGAAGGCCGCCATCCGCATCGAAGATGTCACCAAGAATTTTGGCGCCAAACGCGCCCTCGACCAGGTGAGTCTCGAAGTGCCGGCCGGCCAAATCTTTGGCTTTCTCGGTCCCAACGGCGCCGGTAAAACCACCACCATCCGCTCACTCATGGACTTTATCCGTCCAGATGAAGGCCGCATAACGGTCTTTGGACAGGATGTCCGCGATAACCCTGCGATTAAGCGCGACATTGGCTATCTGCCCGCCGACCTGCAGCTACGCACCAACTGGATGGCCCAAACCCATCTCAACTTTCTGGGTGGGATCAAAGGGGGTAAGCGCACGGCCGAGCTGGTACGGCTCCTAGGTCTCGACACCGGCAAAAAGGTGAGTGACCTCTCGTCTGGAAATCAGCAAAAGCTGGCCATCGTTTTGGCGTTTTTGGGCAATCCCAAACTCCTCATTCTAGACGAGCCCACCCGGGGCCTCGATCCCTTGCTTCAAAACCAGCTGTACGAGCTGCTCAAAGAATTTGCCGCCGGTGGTGGCACCGTTTTCTTCTCGTCCCATAACCTGGCCGAGGTGCAGGAGATATGCGATAGCGTGGCCGTCATTAAAGAGGGCAAAATCGTGGCGTCTGAGGCCATGCATGACCTCCTCAAACTCAGCACGCACCTCATCAAAGCCAAAGCCTCGCGCCCGTTCAACCTGGGTGACTTTAAGGCCAAAGACATCGAGGTCGTGGCGCATGAAGCAAACACGATCGCCCTCAAGGTGTCCGGGCCCATTGACGCTCCCATCAAGGTGCTAGCCACCTACCACCTCACCAACTTGGAAGTCACGCACGCCAGCCTGGAAGACACGTTTATGGAGTACTACTCATGAGACGAATCATCTGGCGAGAATTGGTAAACCGGAAGTGGTCACTGTTTTGGTACTGTTTCGCGGGCGTCGTCATGCTATGGATTTACGCTGCTACCTACAAGTCATCGGTCGCCAGCGCCCAGCAGTTACTCGATGTAGTAAAGACCTACCCCAAAGCCCTAATCGAAGCCTTTGGCCTCAATAGCCTTACAGGTGGTAGCAGTATTGAGACGTATCTCAACGGCAAGCATTTTAGCTTTTTATGGCCAATCTTGGCGATTGTTTTAATGCTATCGCGGGCCGGTTCCCAATTTGCCGGCGAAATCCAAGACCGCACCCTGGGCCTTTTGCTGTCCGCGCCGATCCATCGGCTGCGGATTTTTGTCGCCAAGTACGTGGCCGGTCTCGTGACCATCGCGATCTTTGCCGCCCTCTCAATCTTTCCGATTGTTCCCTTGGCCGGCGCCTACGGAATCCAAACCCATATCCACATCCTGTTGTCCATGTGGACGCTCTCGGTACTGTTTATGTGGGCGGTCTACGCTTTCGGCCTAGTCCTATCCTGCTTCGTCAGCCAATCCGGGCGCGTGTACGCCCTCGGCGCAGGCCTCCTCCTGCTAAGCTATATTGCCAATATTGTGGCACTGCTTGATGACAAAGTTGCTTGGCTCAAGCACTTTTCGATCTTTCATTACTTCGACACCGCTTCAGTGCTGAGCACCGGCTACATTGGCGCGCACGCTGTGGAAGTATTTGCGGCCATCATTATCATCGCTACCGCCGTCGCCGCGTGGCAATTCAACCGGCGCGATATCGCTGTCTAATCCGCGTCTTCAATCACTTTAGTCTGGTCGGTGACATTCTGGGTGAAACGCGTCAAAAAATCCGTGATCGTTTTGAGTTCCTCATCGGTGTAGCTAGCAATCAGCTCTTTGTGCGCTTTCTGCACTCCCACTACGAGAGGCCCGGCGGTTTGCTGCCACTTCTCGCTAATTTCTACAAGCACCCCGCGCCGGTCTTTGGGGTTGGGTTTGCGCCGGACAAACCCGGCCGCCTCCAGCCGGTCGAGCATAGCCGTGGCCGACCCGGTAGTGAGGCCGGTGAAGCGGGCCAGCTCAGTAGGCGTTGACGTGCCTTTGATGGTCAGCAGGCTCAAGCATTCCGAATCTGTCACGTTCAGGCCAAGTTTGCGGGCCGTAGCATTGCGAAACAAGACCGAGCTAATGCCCTGGTCGCGGGCGGCCATGAATACGTGTTTTTCTAATTCCGGTCTAGAATTCATATAAGATCCTAGTTGACAATAGCTCGAATATCAAGTAAGTTGATTATACAGTAACCTCATCACAATCGCAATAGAAGGGAATTCCTATGCAAGTAGTCGACAAAATCACCATGTTCCAAATCGCCGTCAAGGATATGCCAAAGGCCAAAGAATTTTACGCCGACAAACTCGGCCTTAAGGTCGCCAAGGACTACCGTATGGACGATGACAACTGGTGGGTATCACTTAACGCCCCTGAAGGCGATTTCACTATGACTCTTACAACTCATCACGGCAACATGAAGACCGGTTCTATTGTCCTCTACTTTAAGACCGCCGATATTGAAGCCGCACACAAAGAACTAGCCGGCAAGGGTGTGAAGGTTGGGGATGTGATGGATGATCTCTACGGGCCGGGCTCGGGGGTCAAATTCTTCCAGGTTGCAGACCCCGACGAAAACATGATCCACGTAGCAGCAGCTTAAATAGGGGATACGGATGCAAGAATATATTGAAATCCGGGGTGCCAGGGAAAACAATCTCAAAGACGTTAGCCTAAAGATTCCCAAGCGCAAGATCACCATCTTCACCGGGGTGTCCGGCTCGGGCAAATCGTCACTCGTCTTTGACACGGTAGCGGCCGAGGCCCAGCGCTTGCTCAACGAAAATTTCAGTATGTTCGTCCGCAACTTCCTGCCTCGCATTAGCCAGCCCGAAGCCGACGAAATTAAGAACCTTGGCATGCCCATCATCGTCGACCAAAAGCAGCTTGGCGGCGGACCGCATTCCACGGTCGGCACCGTCACCGACATTGCTACAGCGCTCCGCCTCATGTTTTCTCGCTTTGGAAAGCCATATGTGGGCTACGCCAACATGTTCTCGTTTAATGACCCAGTCGGTATGTGCCCGCAGTGTAATGGCCAAGGCCAAATGATGGGCCTGGACATGGACCTAGCCTTTGATATGGATAAGTCCATCAATGAAGGTGCACTGCGCCTACCGGAGTACTCCAGCACCCGCTCCGTGCCACTCGAAATCGTTAAGCACTCGAAGTTATTTGATAATGATAAAAAACTAAAGGACTTCTCTGAGAAGGAGTTAAACGACCTTTACCACTCTAAGCCCATTCCCACCGACACAATGGCCGGGGTAAAACTTAAGTTTGAGGGTGTAGTCGACAAATTTATCCGCAAGTACCTCATTGAGTACGACTACCGCACTATGAGTGAGCGCACCCAAAACGCCATTGCGCCGTTCGTGACCCTGGGGCCATGCAACCTTTGCCACGGTGCCCGCATCAACCAAAAAGCCTTGGCCTGCAAAATCGAGGGCCACAACATTGCCGACTTTAGCGCCATGCAGGTCGATAAGCTGCTCGAGGTGATCAAAAAGCTCGATAGCCGTGAAAGTCATTCGCTCACCAAAACCGTCGAGGAGCGTCTCACTAATCTGGTCGAAATTGGGCTCGGCTACCTCTCGCTCGACCGCCCCACCGACACTTTGAGCGGCGGCGAGTCGCAGCGCGTCAAGCTCGTTAAGCACTTAAACGGCGCCCTCGTCGACGTCATGTACATCTTCGATGAGCCCAGCGTCGGCCTGCATCCGCGCGATGTCCATCGCCTCAACGAGCTCCTGGCCAAACTTCGCGACCAGGGCAACACCGTCCTGGTCGTCGAGCACGATCCCGACGTCATCAAGGCCGCCGACCATATCGTCGACATCGGTCCCAAGGCTGGAACCGCCGGCGGCAAAATCGTCTTTGAGGGCGGCTATTCCGATCTTCTGAAAGCGGGGACACTCACCGGTGAGCATCTCAAAGACCAAACTCCTATCAAGCGTGAGTTCCGTAAAGCTACTGGCAAACTCACCATTACCAATGCCCACGCCAATAATCTCCAGCATGTGAGCGTCGACATTCCTACTGGTGTATTTACCGTCATCACCGGCGTGGCCGGTTCGGGCAAGAGTTCGCTCATTCACCAAGTCTTTCTCAAGCAGCATCCAGGCGCCATCGTGGTTGACCAAGCGCCGGTCGGCACTTCCAACCGCTCTACCCCGGCTAGCTACATCGGGATCTTTGACGCTATCCGAAAAGCCTTTGCCAAAGCCAACAACGTGGATGCTGGGCTCTTTAGCTTCAACTCCAAGGGCGCCTGCGACAACTGCAAGGGCGCCGGTTTCCTCACCCAAAACCTTGGCTTCCTCGATGATGCCAAAACCCCCTGCGATGTCTGCGGCGGCAAGCGCTTCAAAGATGAGGTGCTCGAGTACAAATACCAAGGCAAATCCATCACCGACGTGCTCGATCTCACCATGGCCGAAGCGAATGAATTCTTTGACCTCAAAGAGATTGCTCCCAGTCTGCAGTCGCTCAATGATGTCGGTCTCGAGTACCTCACCCTTGGCCAGCCACTCTCCACGCTATCCGGGGGCGAGTGCCAGCGCATCAAGCTAGCTAGCGAGTTGCACAAAAAGGGGAGTGTATACGTGCTCGATGAGCCTACCACCGGCCTGCATATTTCCGATATTCAGCGCCTTCACCAGCTCATCGACCGCCTCGTGGACGACGGCAATACCGTAATTACTATTGAGCATAATACTGACGTGATCCGCCGGGCCGACTGGATCATCGACCTTGGCCCCGAAGGCGGCGACAAGGGTGGCCAGATCATGTTCGAAGGCACACCTGCCGACCTCGCCGGCAACAAAAAAGCTCTGATCGCTCAGTACCTATAGGCAGGTCTATAATATTGACATATCTTAAAAATAAGATATGATATGCTCTGCGTTCAGTTGAAAATTTGCACTCGTCTGTTGGGCGGCGGAAGGCGCATGTATTTGCATGAGTCGTCCGCCGCCCGACATTCGGTTCGGGCCGACACAAGAAGGAGCCACAAATGCGTGGAACGCATGGCTACGGCGACGACGGTCCCCGGATTCCCGGGGGGATGGGGTTCGGAAACCCCGACGTCGTCTTCGACGACAGCGGCGACAACGCCACTCCGGGTGGCCGCACCCACGACTCCGGGACGTTCTACGGCCTGAGCGTGTTCTTCGCGGTCATCGGCTACGGTGCCATGGCCGTCACCGCCTACTACTTCCGCCACTGGGTGCCCACCACGATCTGGTGGTACCTGGCGACGCTGCTCGGCGTGCTGGTCTCGATGTGGGCCGGCTCGGCGTGGGCGATCGCCTCCCAGAGCTGGGTCGCGTCGCTGTTCGCCTACCTGGTGCTCGTCGCCGGACCGTTCGGGGTCCTGTTCGGCCCCATCGTCCTGGTGGTGGGCTCCGGCATCCTGTTCCCGGCGGTCATCATCACGGCCGCCCTCATGGTGGTGGCCTGCTTCATCGGCTTGGCACTCCCTGCTGAGCTGTACACCACCCGGTTCGGCGATGTCCTCGGGATCGGCATGCTCGCCTACCTGGTGACGTCGGTCTCGCTCCTGAAGGCCAGCGCCCATCACCCGGAGGTCGCGTACTGGGTCGCCATCGCCGGCATCGTGCTGTTCTTCCTGCTGACGATCAACGACTCCAACCGGCTCAAGTCCATCGCTCGCAAGGACACGGACAACGCCGTGGACGGCGGCCTTCAGCTCTGGCTCAACAGCGTGAACACGCTGCTGCGGGTGATCACGGCGCTGCTCACCAAGCGCAACTGAGCGCAAGCGGTGGCCGGCCCCCTGGGGCCGGCCACCGATGCCGCAATCATTAGCGTTATAATAAGCGCATGATCAGTTTATTCATCACTATGGGCCGCTTCCTGCGCTCGCTATGGCTTGGTTTTAAAGAGCGTGAATTTCGCGCACTGTTCTTTTTCGTCGTCATTCTCATCCTGAGTGGGACGGCGTTCTATATGCAGACCGAAAAATGGTCGCTGGTGGATGCGGTGTACTTTTGTGTCACCACACTCACCACCGTTGGCAGCCAGCTTCATCCCACTACCGACGCCAGCAAAATTTTCACCATGGTCTATATCTTTCTGGGACTCGGGTCCGTCGGTGGATTTATCGCGGCGATTGCCCACCATGCCAAAGAGCAGCACCCTGATCTGGATAAGATTGCAGGACGCTTGAGGCGGAAGCAGGACTAGCCACCATTGACGGGCACCTAAACAGCTGGTATTGTTGTCTAACATCTAAATAAACCATAAAGCGCTATGAGCGGAGTCACGATCCGCCAGCTGCAGGCCAAAATGCCCGACGGAAGCTTAACCGTAAAATCAAGCAGCCGATGTCACTTATTTAAAAGCGGAGCCGGCCTGAAGATCCTCAAGCATTGGGGAATTAAGGACGGACCGCAAGGTCCTTTTTTTGATGAATCAACGTCTCCATCATTCACGCCACATTTCTAACCCGCCGGGAGCGGCCTGATTTGGTTTGGTGACGTGATTGATTGAAACGACGTTAGGCCCCTCCCCATCCGGGGAGGGGTTTTCGTTTTGAGCGAAAACTAAGGCCACTCACAGAAAGGCCAGCCATGTTGCTGGAGCACTTTACCAACGGAACCGAGGGGACAATCACCGGCCGCCAGGTGGGCTGCGAGGTCGAAACCGACTTTGTAGACGCCATCACCCGCGCGCCGATTTCGGCCGCCGTCAGCCGGAAAATCCTGGCAGCACGGGCCGGGCGGCCGGAAGGCTGCGAGCAAAAGCTCGAGCTGGGGCGGCAAAAGATTGAACTGGCTATCGCGCCCAGCCCCAGCGCCTACGAGCTGATCGAGCGCACGCATGCGTCGCTCGCCTGGCTTTACGGCGTGGCAGGGGAGCACGGCGCCGTACCGCTGTTCGAGCCGGAAATCAGCTGGGCCGGGGACCTGCTCGATGTTTCGAGCGATCCCCGCGACCAGGTTTGGATCCAGCTCGACGGCCACCCGGCGCTCGAGGAGCTCTGCCGCTGCTCATCGGTGCAGTTCACGGTCGACGTCCATCCCGGCGACGCAGTGGACGTGCTGAACGCCCTCTGGGGCGCGCGGCTGCACGAGCGAGACTACGCGCCCAACGACCGCCGCTGGCGCGCCTACATTGGGCGTTCGGCCGCCGGCTACCGGCCCGACCGCTACGCCGGTCCCCGGGGCTTCGACAGCCTGGAGGACTACGTCCAGCAGTTGGTGCGGCACGACGTCGTAATGCACCAGGGGAGGCCTGTCCGCCTTAGCCCCCTTGAGGTTCCAGACCTCGACCTGGACCTGTTTCTGCGCAGCGTTTGGTGGCATTACCGCCTCCGTCGCTTCGGAGGCACACTCGCCGTCGAGGTCCGCCCCTTGGCCCGCCGCCACGATGACGACATTCGTGTCGCATGGAAGGCGGTAGCGACGGCCATAGGTCTGTGAGCACCACGGGGCCTCGCGTTCGCGCGCGGGGCCCCATCACACCATCTAAGTTCTAGGAGAACATGATGAAAATCATCACCTACGGTTCGCTTATGAACCAAGCCAGCCTCGAAGTTACGCTTGGCCGCCCCGCTATGCTCACCAAAATTGTCATCCAAGGCTACCGGCGCGTCTTCAATGCGCCGTTTGACGGCTACGCCTTCCTAAACCTGGCGAGCGACCTCAGTGCTTTCCTCGAGGCCGCCTGGTTTGAGATTGAAGAAGCCGAATTATCAAAATTTGCCGTGCGCGAAGCCGGTTCACAGCTTGTAAAAGTCCGCCCGGGATTTATGGCTTTCATCTGGCCGCAGTCCGCAACCCAAAATCTGCCGGTGCTGCAAAGTTACATTAATTTTTGTGAACAAGGAGCTCAAGCTTTGGATATTGATATGAAACGTGGGCTCATCAAACCCCGCCGCATCCGAAACGACACCGCCCAGCCGTTATACCCCTGATTACGCAATCTTAATAACAATCTTGGCTTTTACCGTGTGCGACTCGTACGCCACGAAAGCATCGGCGGTGTAATCAAGCGCAAACACTTTGCCAACTTGCGGCTTCACGGCACCCACCTCCACCAGCTCGCGCAGCTGGTCCAGCATATCGGTGGTAGTCCGCGTGTGCTGGTTATAGGCCTTCACTCCGACAGACGCTGCCTTAGCCTCGTCCGCCGCGCCGGTCATTGATACGGCCACTCCGCCCGGCTTAAGAATATCCAAAATCTTGTCGAAATCATGGCCGGATGTATCGAAGGCCGCGTCATAGCCACTAAGCGTGGCCGCAAAATTACCAGTTTTGTAATCCAGCACAACATCTGCACCCAGGCTTTTCACGATCTCAATGTCTTCGCCGGTCGCCGTGGCTGCCACATCGGCACCCATGTGCTTGGCGATCTGGACGGCTATCGTGCCAATGCCCCCGCCTGCCCCGCCGATAAATACCTTGGAGCCGGCGGCGAGGGTCATGTATTCGGTCAGTCCTTGCAGGGCGCTCAGCCCCACAAGCGGGAGCGACGCACCTTCTTCAAAATCCACGTTTGCCGGCATTTTAGCGATCTGCCCAGCGGCTGTCACCGCGTATTCGGCAAAAGCGCCGCTGTTGCCAGCCACAACCGCGGCCTGGCCGTAGACCTTGTCGCCCAGCGCGAACCCCGCCACGCCGCCGCCCACGGCCTCCACCACCCCGGCAATATCACCGCCCAGCGTGGCTGGTAATTTCAGCTGCATACTCTGCTTGTAGGCTCCGGACCGCACCTTGGCATCAAACGGGTTAATGCTCGCGGCGTGTACCTCCACAAGCACCTTACCTTCGCTCACCGACGGTTTTTCGACTTCATTAATCTCCACCATCGATGGAGCCCCATAATCTCGCAGTTGGGCTGCTTTCATGCTTACCTCCTCACAAAAAACTATCTTTATTGTAGCGTATATTCATTTCCCAGCCGCTTCTTGGGCTGATTTGCTAAACTAAGCATAAAAGCAAATTCGAAATGTTTACCAACCCGAAAAACCAACCCCGTCAGGTCAACTTGGCAGCCGCTGCCGGACCACTGCGCCCGTCCAAAGGCCGCCGCATCCTGGTGCTTATTTTGGTGATTGGAGCGGCTGTGGGTGCGGCCAAATTTCTGACCCACTATCAGTTCACCCAATTTCTGGCTGCACGGGTACTCTCGGCGCAGGCGCCAGACCACCGGTTGGCCAAAGACTCACCTCTTGCCCAAACGCTGGCGGGGCTGGTTTCGGCCCATCCTGACCTAGCCGTCGGCGTGAGTATTATTAACTTGCAAAACAGCACTACCCTCAATGTTGGCAACCAAACACCATTTGACGCCGCCAGTGTGACCAAAGTACTCACAGCCGCCGCCTTTCTCAAACAGGTTGAGGCCGGCACCCAGTCGCTAGCGCACCCAATGGGCGCCTACACTGCCGGCTACGAGCTCCAGGAAATGGTTAACATTAGCGATAATGACGCCTGGAATCTCATCATGGACCAGGTCGGCTATCCGGAGCTTGAAACGTATGCCAAAAGCTTGGGCCTTAGCACCTACGACGTTGAGACCAATACCGTCACCCCAGCCGACGAGGCCCGGCTACTTCAATTGCTCTATGCCGGCAAACTCTTAAACCCGGCCGATACCCAGATGCTGCTGTCTTATATGCAAAACACCAATGATGAAGACCTGATCCCGGCGGCCCTTCCAGTGAGCGCGACGGTTTACCACAAATATGGCCTCCTCAGCGGCAACCTGCACGACGCCGCCATTATTGCCGACGCCAAAAACGGTTGCATACTCGTTATCTTTACTAAGGGAGCCGACGACTCGGACGACGCCGACCGCGCGGCGCTTTTCCGCCAGATCACCAGCGCTGTCACTGGCACATTGCTCTAAATTAGTGCTTAAATAAGCACAAGCACTAACAAGGACGCGCTCATGGCAGAATCGCCCCGGCACAAAATCATTGCCTCACGTTTGCTGGTCGGCGTACTTATCAGCATTCTGGTACTCGTACTCATTGCTCAAGCAGTGTTTATTCGGGTCCTGTTTGTGCGCAGCGACCAGGCCCAGACCCAAGACATCAAAAATGTACTCATCGACGCCGTGAGGGACATCGAAAGTAAGCTGCCAGTGGACGCCCTCACCGGCCGCCTCACGGTCCCATCGCTGCGGATCCTGCTGCCGGCCGACCCCTCGGCACCTTCCATCGTTTACCGGAATGGCGGGGATACTCAAACCGTATGGTTTGTGAGTGTGAGTAACCAAAACCAGGCCATTGCCAATATGCGCTCAGCCCAGACTCTTGAAGGTGTTTTTAGCCAGCTCAAAACCGTCCAAGTCTGCGCCCGTCAGGTTGAAGTAAGCTTTGATAGTGCCGAGCCAACCGACTCCAGTGACAAGCTTACCCTCAAGAGCACCAAAAAACTGGCCGACGGCCGCACCGCCCACATTTATACCAATGAATGCCCTATCGGCGCCGAGCCCATCCTGCGCTATCTCGACAAAATGCAAAGCTTCTAAAATAGGGGATTAATATGCCGGATCTCGGGGCCGGGGACGGACCACACGTCAAATACCATCGCAACGGGACGGTGTGGGCCCGCGGCCAGATAAAGGGTGGCGCCATGACCGGTCCCTGGGAGTGGTTCCGCGAAGACGGCACTAAGCTGCGTGCCGGCTCGTTTGATGACGCCGGCAAGCAAATAGGCGAATGGGTCACCTACGATAAGACAGGCAACCCATTCAAAACCACGGTATTTAAGTAGTCTAACTTTCTTGGAATGCTTCGGGCCGGATGTGGCGGGGAAGCAGGAAGCTCAGGCCAAACACTATTACCAGCAGGCCTAGCGCGTACTCAACACCGATCTTGAACGCGTGCGTAAAGTTGCGGTTATTAGCCTCTTTAGCGGCGTCGGTAAAAGCAGCCGTTAGTACTTGGTTCTGCGGGCCGGACTCCTGCTGCTTGCAGCTTGCGGGCACGGCGTTCGAGTCCTTCTCGTTTACGCGGTCCTGGTAGCAGGCCTTAAATCCGTCGATAATCTGCGACTGCACTTGGGCCGGCACGTGCTCGGCGGTGAGCTTGGCCTGCAGTTTTGGAGTAACTGCATCAACACTCTTGGGCGCGAACTGCGTGAGCTGGCCAAAGAAGATCACGCCGATTGCGGCCACGCCAATGGCGCCACCCAGCTGTTGTACGGCATTGAGTACACCCGACGCCGAGCCGGCGTGGTTATGGTCAATATCATTAAGTACCACCGCAAATACCGGCATCATGATAAGGCCCATGCCCACGCCAATCGGAAGCAGGCCGGGGGCGATCACCCAGGGGCTGGTGCTAAGGCCAAAGTGATGCATCACCCAGGCGAGGTAAACTAAGCCCGAACCCATCACAAAGGTGCCGAGCGTCATAGAGTAGCGGCCAAGTTTTGGAATGACTTTGGGCGCGAGTACGGCAAATGTCGCGGCGATACCGATTGAGGTCGGGATGCCGGTAAGCGCGGCCTTCACCACGCTGTAGCCCAGGCCCACCTGAAGCATCAGGGTAGAAATCAGGAAATACCCGATCATTACGCCTTCAAATACGACATTGGTCACGAGGCCAAGGCTAAACGACGGTTTCTTAAAGAGTGCCGGCAACACCAGCGGCGAACCGTCGACGCGCTGCTTGCGAACCTGCCACCAGGCAAACAGGCCAAACACGGGGAGGCTTGCAATCATCGACCAGAAGGTCCAGACCGGCCAGCCCAACTCGCGGCCCTGGATGAGCGGGAACACGATCAAGCCAAGCGCCACCATCACGATGACGGTACCCACGAGGTCAAGTTTAAGCGGGTGGGCACTCTTGCCAGCCGGCAGGTATTTTTTGGCTGCCCAGAGAGCAAAGATTCCCACGGGAATGTTGATGAGGAAGATCGGCCGCCAGTCCAAGCCAAAAATATTCGCCTTAATAAGCAAACCGCCGATCACCGGCCCGAGCGAAGCCGCAATACCAGCCATACCACCGAACAGGCCGTTGACCTGACCGCGCTCCTCCGGCGGATACATCACCTGCATCATGCTCATCACCTGTGGCACCATCAGCGCGGCCATCGCCCCTTGAAGCAGGCGCGCGATAATCAATACCAGCGGCGTCCAGGCTACGCCCGAAAGCAGCGACGCGAGCGTAAACCCAGCAACGCCCCACATAAACACCTTGCGGTAACCATACACGTCGCCCATGCGACCGCCTGTAATGAGCAGCAGTGCGAACGACAGCGCATAGCCAGCCACCAACCATTGGATGGTTGTATAACTAGCGCCCAGGTTGGCCTGAATGGAGGGAATAGCGATGTTGACGATAGTCGAGTCGAGCAGGTCCATGATAAAGGCCATGGCTACGACAAACATCGCC
>DATAMV010000229.1:0-1998 GCA_036266515.1 Candidatus Saccharimonadia bacterium | reverse complement strand
GGCGCTAATTGTCGGGACGCTGGCGCCGGTCGGGCTGCCCTACGGGCTCTACTATAAACTGGCACCATGGCTTGGCCATCCGAGCATGCGTACCTATGCGACAATCGAACATCTATTCGTCTTCGCGGCATTTGGGGCATTGCTCTCTTTCGCCTATCCAAATCAACTAATGTTCACCTGCTGCTTAGTGCTTCCGGGGGCACCTTTACTTGAATACCTTCAAACAATGACGGCGGACCGAGATGGCACATTCGAGACGCCCTTGAGAAGATTGCGGGCGGCTTATTGGGCGCTGTTGTGATTCACGTAGCGATCCGATGTCTGCGACGACATTCAAAACGATAGGTAGCGCTTGGTCCAATCGTATCCGCCGCGAGTGATCAACCGGACGCGATCTCCGTCACGTTCAATGCGGAGCCGATAGCCGTCATATTTGATTTCATGAAACCACTCGGGACCAGTCGTAACGGTCTTACCGAGCGTTGGAAGGCAAAATTCAAAACGCATAGTAAATTACATAGGAACCCAGCTCAAAATTGCGAATCAGCGGACTGCCACATAGGATTTACGACCGCATGACTTGATGGGCCGGGGGCGGCTCTTCTGAGGCGTATCATGCAGTTCAGTCGCGTAATTACTCCGATCGAACGCATCCAGATCTGGAATGCGAGCAGCGACGGCTTTTCATTTGTAATCAGTTATGAGAGCCGCGACGGCTCCGGTCTTCAGGGCATGCCCGGCTTCGTTGCCTCTTGGCGGCCAATCTTCGAAAATCGAACCGCCGTGAAGGTCATAGGTTCGCCGTTCAAAACGATTGCTGCCGCCCAACAAGCCTGTGAAGTGATGTTAGGTTATCTAATCAACGATAGCTCACCAGCTCGACAGGCTTCTTGGACCAATCGAACGGCACGCTTCAGGCCGCGCCTCTGAGCGGCAGCGGCAGTTGGACCGATCGCGCTCGGTAGCGCTCTATAAAATCCTTCAGGCTCGGCGGTATAAACCCAAGCTCCGCACGGCGGAGCCTGGGGCCTTCTGGTGGCAGGGGGCGCGGCTGGTGCAGAAACAATCCGCTGAGGCTCGACCAGTTCCGATTTACGCGAACAGATCCTTACCGTCCTGGGTGAAGCGTACAAACGTCCCGCTCTCGTGCAGCACCAGCCATCCCTTCGCAATCGCCAGATCAAGCCCCGCTTTGTATTCGGCTGGCGTCGCCTTGTGTTCGTACGGCATCGGCGCGTTGATCTGCTGGATGAAGATGCGCCCGTCCTGCGCTGGCTCGATGGTGTTGGCGATCTCGACTAACTTCCGGGCGGCGGCTTCATGATCGGCGTAGGGACTAGGCTTGACGTACTTCACCGGTCAGTCCCCTTGGTCCATTTCGTTCACCCCCGCACTGGTGACAAAGGGCCGATCATCTCTCATTTCGACATAGCCTATGTCGATCAGAGTCCGGAGTTCCTCCTGGCTCGGTGGGGTGAGTTTCAGGCGGCTGCCCTTGATGTCGCGGAGCACCCAGCCGAGGCGAATTGCAGCATCTAATCCGAGGTCTTTCAATCCCGTCATTTAAAACCTTTGTTCTCCGTGTCGAGACTTTGGTCGTCATTCTTGGTACCGCTCTAGACCGAATTGGAGTCGGGCCAATAGATATTTGTTAGCTTTGCAGTCGACGGCGTCACCGAGGAACAAGCAAGCTAGATTGGCGCCGAGGAACGGGCAGGACGATTTCGCATTGATTCTTTGGATTAAAAAATCGGAGGAGAAACATGCGAAAACTTGCTCTCGCCGCTGTAGCGGTCGGTGCTATTTCCGCGGCAACGATGGCACCCGCAGAAGCCCATTGGCGTGGTGGTTGGCACCGAGGTTGGGGCGGACCCGGTATCGGATTCGGGCTGGCAGCCGGCGCCTTGGCCCTTGGAGCCATCGCCGCCTCGGCTTCCCCATACTACTACGGGCCCGGCTATTACTACGGGCCGCGATACTACCGACCTGGCCCGTACG
>DATAMV010000228.1:0-7507 GCA_036266515.1 Candidatus Saccharimonadia bacterium | reverse complement strand
GAAATCGCGCAGCCCTCGCCGGTGAAAGCCACCTCCACCAGCCGGCCATCCTCGATCCGGCCAGTCAGCCGAATCTGGTCGCCACACAGCGGGTTGGACTCACTCAGGTCAAAGTCGGCCGGCGCCACCACCCCGTAGTGCTGCGGATGCTGCCAGTGTTCCAAAATTATTTCGCGGTAAAGCGGGTCTTCCATCATCACACCTTAAATGTCCGCTTTACCCGCTCCAGCCCCTCCACCAGCGCGTCAATATCCGCTTCGGTGTTGTACAGCTGCACACTCGCCCGCACCGTCCCGCTCACACCCAGACGATGCATCAACGGCTGCGCGCAATGATGCCCAGCCCGCACAGCCACATGCTCGCGGTTGAGCACCTCAGCCACATCGTGCGCATGCACGCCCCGCATCACCAACGAAAACACCCCAATCCGGCCCACAGCCGTATCGGGGCCCAAGAGTGTCACATGGCGGATCTCGCGCAGCCGCGCCAATGCGTATTCGGTCAGCACGCGCTCACTCGCCGCCATCGCCCGCATCCCAGCTTTTTCCAGATAATTAATAGCCGCCCCCAGCCCGATCACACCTTCGATGTTACGCGTGCCCGGCTCAAATTTGTCCGGCGCCTCAGCCCAGGTCGCTCCGGCCTTTGTGACCGTAGCGATCATGTGGCTACCCACCAAAAGCGGATCCATCTCAGCCAGGAGTTCCTTACGCGCCCACAGCACACCCACGCCCGACGGGCCAAACAGCTTATGCGACGAAAACGCCAAAAAATCCACATCTAGTGCGCGTACGTCTATCGGCAGATGCGCCACCGATTGCGCCGCGTCCACGAGCACTTTGGGCCGCGCACCGCGTCCACGAAAATGCTCCACGATCTGCACCACCGGATTCACCGTCCCCAGCACATTCGATGCCTGCGTGAGCGCGAGTAGCTTCACGCGCTTCATATCAAGCTGATCCGCCGCCTGAAGGTCGAGCCGGAAGTCTTCACCCACCGGCAAAAATTCCAGCCGCACCCCAATCTCATCCCGCAGCCGCTGCCACGGGACAATGTTGGAATGATGTTCCATCTCGGACGTCACAATAATGTCGCCAGCCCGCAAGTATTTACGCGCCCAGCCGTATGCCACCAGATTAATAGATTCGGTCGTGCCAGACGTAAACACCACCTCGCGGGCCTCGCTCGCCCCGATAAATTTCGCCGTTAGCGCGCGCACGTCTTCAAACGCTGTCGTGGCCTCTTGGCTCAGATCGTAGATACCGCGGTGGATATTGGCGTTCATTTTGCCATACACCCGGCTCACCGCGTCAATCACCGTCTGCGGCTTTTGTGCCGTGGCCGCACTATCCAGATACACCAGCTTCGGATGGTTCGAAAAAATCGGGAAGTCAGACTTAAACTTGCTCATACTTCTCTTGTAACACGCGGCTAGCCCGGACCGCTATCGCCTTTGGCAATCGGTCCACCATTTCCTGTAAGAAACCATGCACGATCAGCGCTCGTGCCGCCGCCTCACCCAGCCCCCGAGACATCAGGTAAAACAACTCCTGCTCGGAAATCCTCCCCACCGTCGTAGCGTGTCCTGCCTTCACTTCATTTTCCAGAATCTCAAGACTCGGCACCGCTACGCCCTTGGCTTTCTCCGAAAGCAGCAAGAGGTGCGCCGCCAGCCACGCCTGCGTGCCTTTAGCCCCCGGATCAACTTTTACTAGGCCGGTGATGCTAGCCTTAGCGGTGTCCGAGAGGGCGCTTTTTATCACCACCTCACTCGTGGTATACGGCGCGGCGTGCTCGACCTCCACGTTTAGGCTTAGCGCCTGCGCCTCCCGCCCCAGGAGGAGCCCCAAAAACGTCACTTTCGCGCCCGGCTCGGCCAGCTTTACACGGTACTCAAGCTCCGTCTCCTTACCCGTCCACAATAACGGCACAATCCGCTCTTCATCTTTTTTAACGGTAATAACCGGCACTAGCCTACCGAGCCTTCCATGCTCAGGCTAATGAGCCGGTTGAGCTCCACGGCGTATTCCAGCGGCAGTTCTTTCACGATCGGCTCGATGAAACCGTTCACAATCAGTGAAGTCGCCGCCGCTTCATCCAACCCGCGACTCATAAGGTAAAACAACTGTTCCTCGCCCACCTTGCTCACGGATGCTTCGTGGCCCAGCGTTACGTCCTGTTCGCTCACAATGTTCACCGGATACGTGTCCGAGCGCGACAATTCGTCCAGAAGCAGCGCGTCGCAGCGCACAAACGACTTCGCCCCCTTAGCGCCATTGATAATCTTCACCATCCCCCGGTAGCTCGAGCGTCCCCCGCCCATACTGACGGACTTTGAGGTGATTGTGCTCGTGGTGTGCGGCGCCAAATGAATGGCCTTGCCGCCGGCATCCTGGTGCTGGCCCTTGCCGGCAAAGGCTAGCGATAGCACCTCGCCTCGCGCGCCCCGGCCGTTCAAAATCACGCTCGGGTACTTCATGGTCACCTTCGAGCCCAGGTTGCCGTCGATCCACTCGCCAAAGCCGTCTTCTTCCACCAACATGCGCTTGGTCACGAGGTTATAAACGTTATTAGACCAGTTCTGGATGGTCGTGTAGCGCACCCGGGCGCCGCGCTTCACCACGATCTCCACCACCGCCGCATGCAACGAATCAGTCGTGTAAATGGGCGCGGTGCAGCCCTCCACGTAGTGCACGTAGCTGCCCTCATCGGCGATGATCAGCGTACGCTCAAATTGTCCCATGTTGGCCGCGTTAATCCGGAAATATGCCTGTAGCGGAATGTCCACGTGCACGCCCTTCGGCACGTACACAAAGCTGCCACCACTCCACACTGCGCTGTTGAGCGCCGCAAATTTGTTATCCGATACCGGAATCACCGTGCCGAAGTATTCGCGAAACAAATCCGGGTATTTCTGCAGCGCTGTATCGGTGTCGCAAAAAATTACGCCCTGGTCTTCCCATTTCTTCTTGAGGTTGTGGTACACCACCTCCGAGTCGTATTGCGCCCCCACTCCCGCCAAAAACTGGCGTTCGGCTTGTGGAATGCCAATTTTGTCATAGGTATCCTTAATGTCGGCCGGCACTTCGTCCCAGGTATGGAATTTGCGCTCGGACGGGCTGATGTAATAATGCATGGCGTCGAAATCGATGCCCGAAAGATCCGCCCCCCAGGTGGGCATCATCTTTTGCTCAAACATCATCAAAGCCTGGAGCCGAAACTGCCGCATCCACTGCGGCTCCTGCTTGTGCTCCGAAATCGCCTCTACCACACTGCGCGAGAGGCCACGAGGCGTGCGAAAGCCCCCGGATTCCGGCATATGGAACCCCAGCGGATAACCAGTTTTGACCGAAGCTCCGCCGCTCATCTGAACCCTTCGTAACCGGACTGCTCAATCTGGGCGGCAAGCTCCGGCCCACCCGAAGCCGCCAGACGCCCCTTCATTACTACGTGCACGAAGTCCGGCTTGATGTGACCGAGAATGCGCTGGTAATGCGTAATGAGAACCAACCCGATGGGATAATCCAGCCCATTCACCCCCGCACCAATATGCCGCAGCGCGTCAACATCCAACCCCGAATCCGGCTCATCAAGCACGGCAAACTTGGGCCGCAGCATCGCCAGCTGCAAAATTTCAGCCTTCTTTTTCTCGCCACCCGAAAAACCCACATTGAGTGCACGCGCCGCCAGTTCCTCCGAAAAGCCCAGGCCTTTGGCCGCTTCTTCCAGCTGGTTGCGAAAAGCGATCGGCGATAGCTTCTTCTCGCCCTCTGCCTTAAGGCCGTTCACGGCCTGGCGCAGGAAGCTGGCAAAATTCACTCCTGCCACCTCCACCGGATATTGAAAGCCCAAAAACAGCCCCAGCCGGGCGCGCTGATCTGGTGAAAGCGTCGTAAGGTCCGCGCCGCCCACCCGCACACTACCACTTGTGATCCGATACGCTGGGTGGCCCATCAGCGCGGCCGCCAGCGTGCTCTTGCCACCACCGTTTGGCCCCATCACCGCGTGCACCTCGCCGCGTTTCACCGACAGGCTCAGACCGCGCAAAATCTCCTTGCCGTCGGCCAGGGATACATGTAAATCAATAATTTCGAGGGTTTCGTCTTTCGCCATATGCTTCTCCCGCGGCAAGGCAGCTACTGCAGCTGCAATCGCCATTCTTTTTCAAGTTGCGTGTTAATCTCGTCCAGCATCTCAGTCATGTCCGCCTCGCTCATGCCGTGACGGTCAGCGCCGAGTTCAATGCTGTCATATTCATTTAAGAAACAATTGGCGCAGTGCAGGCCGTATTCGGCAAGCAGCTCGCCAGCGCGCGGACATTCCTCCAGGATCACGCTGAATGAATCGTAGCGCGTGATCACATACTGGCCCTGGAGTTCTGCTGCCATAATTTGCCTATTATACCATATTCTAATCTTATTTTGACATCGGGCGCCCGTAGTGCTAGGCTAAAGGCGTGAATACTCCCGTCGCCGTTCAGATCAGCCCCAACTCCCGGACCTACCTGGGTCTGGTAATTATGCTGGGGCTGGTACGCCCCAGGCGGTAGCGGTTTCTCCACGTTTTTAACTAACGCGCCAGACACCGCTCCCGACCGGAGCGGTTTTCGGTTGCAAGGCACACCAAATGCTAGCCACGAACGAAATCATCGAACTCACCAAGCGCCTCATCAAGATCCCGTCAACGGCGGATAACCCCGCCGCCCTCCGGGAGGCCATTGAGGTGTTGGCCAACGTGGTCGCGGCCTGCCCCGGTGTCCACATTGAATGGTTTGAACAGGGAGGCAAGCCTAGTTTTCTAGCCTACCGCGGGAATGTCCGGCCCAAAAAATTCGATATTATCCTCAATGCTCACCTCGATGTCGTACCCGCCGCCCCCGCTCAATTTAAAGCCAGGGTCAAGGATGGCAAGATGTATGGCCGTGGTGCCCTCGACATGAAAGGCACCGCCGCCGCACTCACGACAGTCTTTTGCGAACTCGTTCAAGACATCCCGTACGCTCTCGGCCTTCAAATTGTCACTGATGAAGAAATCGGCGGGTACAATGGTGTTCGCGCTCAAATCGACGACGGCGTACGCGCTGAGTTCGTCGTAATAGGCGAATATGCCAACGACCGCAACACCATCTATAATGCGGCGCGTGGTTTGTGCTGGGCAGAAATCGCCTTTAAGGGCAAAACAGCCCACGGCGGGCACCTCTGGAATGGCAGCAACGCCGTACTCAAAGCCGGCAGTTTCGCCGCCGCCGTCATCACCCGCTACCCCACTCCCGACAAAGAAACTTGGACCACCACGGCCAGCGTTGCCAGCCTCTCCACACCCAACGAAACCTACAATAAGGTGCCGGACAGCGCAGTGCTCAAGATCGATTTTCGGTTCACGCAGGAAGATCCGGTGTTTCAAAACCGTGAAACCCTCGAAGCGTTCATCGCCGAGATCGACCCCGACGCCGAGCTCGTCAACGTGGCCACCTTTGAGCCGGCCGTCAACGTTGAAGAATTGAACCCCTATGTCCAAGGCCTCAGCGCCGCCATGGTAAATGTCACCAATATAAAGCCAAAATTCCTTGGACGACCAGGCGGTAGCGACGGCCGCCACTACGCGATGGTAAATAACGATATCATCGAATTTGGGTTGTATGGTCAAGGCTCGCACTCAGACGCGGAATATGTCCGGATAGCCTCCTTTGAGGAATATTACAAAATCATGCGCGCATTCCTCTTAAGTCCACTCCCGCCTGCCGACCAGGGAGCTCAAATCAAACGGTTGACCGAGCAGTTGGCCGCCGGCAAAGCCCCGGCTTATGTATGGTATGCCACCTACGGCTCGGGTTTATCGAAACAAAACTTCGCCTGCCAAATCCTCGGCGGCCAGTCGGGCGGCATCAGCCACATCTACAAGGGCTGCACCGACAAAACCTTGCCCGTGCGCGATGAATTCATCTCACTGCCTTACTCAATTTATTTTGCCGGCCACTGCGTGCCCTGCGACGGCGGTCACATCGGCATCACCACCACTCCGTCTCCGGACACTCACACCATCGCCCGCGCCCACCTCGTTACTGCCCAACAGTTCAAAGAACTTGTAGCCGAGCAAAACGGCCGCCAGGCTATTTCGGACTTGCCGTTTAAGGCCGCTATCGAGCACGGACACGCTACCATCACGGATGGCACCGGCAGCTACGACGAGTTGGTCTTCTGCGGGATCAAAGACAGTATTCCCATGTTTGCCCTCACCGCCACGCACCCCGAATTGCCGTACCTGCCACCCTCTCCTGGGTACGCCCGCCTGCTGAGTCTGGGTCTGTCCGAAAACGAAAACCTCTCCCTCAAAACCGCAGCAGATTACATTTTTACCGCACCGGGTGTCGCTGGGAACTACCAAAAACGAGACATTTTAGAGCTCTTCAAGGATCAGCCTTCGTAATATGACGCCGCTTTCCGACATGTTGCGCGGCCAGCCGGAGCGCATTACCAACGCGACCGCCTCGCCAAAGATTTTGATTGTTTGGCAGCACGCCAACGAACAACTCGCGCCGCGCACGGCCCATCACATCTACACCGAGCGCCCCGACCTCGCAGCGCATGTCGATTACATCTGTGGCAATCCGCGAGCCGCCGCCCATCCCGAAGACCTCGGCTTCATCGAAACCGACCTCAACCGCAGCTACGGCGCACCACACATCCCGCCCTCATACGAAGAAACCCGCGCCGCCGAAATTCTGGGGCTCGCGGCCGGGTACGACTATGTGCTCGACCTGCATGCTTCGGTCGATCCAGAAATCGGGGACTTTATCGTCATAGCCAAAGAAACACAAGACGAGCCGGCCGTACGCGACCTTATTGCTGCAGCCCCCAACCGCCGAGTGCTGATTATGCCGACGGCCGGACAAGGCAGTCTCATTGGCACCGCGCAAAACGCCATTACCATCGAATACAGTGTGCGGCTTGTCGAATCTCGAGGCGTATCAGAAATGACCCGCCTCCTCGACACCCTCGTTCACGGCAAGGGCCAATCAGTAGAACGCGAGTTATACCACATCGAAGGAACCATTCCAAAGGATCAGGACCCTGGCCCAGCCGCCCGTAATTTTGAGCTGTGGAAACCCGGTGGCTACTACCCCATCCTGCTCGGCAGCGGCCCGCGTTCCTATCGCCAGGACCCCACCAAAGACTACTGCTGCTTCTACGCGAAACGCAAAGAGCGCGTCGTTTTATAGGGCTTTTTCGATTGCCTCCAGATCCACGAGCTTAGCCTCGGCCTCGTCGCGGCGCTTCACCTCCGCCTGCTGGTGCTCCAGCGTGCGCTTGCTTACCGTCACCCGCACCGGCACGCCGATGAGATCCGCGTCGGCAAATTTCTTACCGGCCGATTCGTCACGGTCGTCGTAGAGCACTTCGACTCCAGCCTTGACCAAACGTTGGTACAAGTCGTCGGCCGCCTCACGTACATTGTCTTCCGCACCCAGCCGCACCACCTCGACGGCGTAGGGAGCGACGCCTTCGGG
>DATAMV010000227.1:0-2418 GCA_036266515.1 Candidatus Saccharimonadia bacterium | reverse complement strand
CCTGGATGGACACCAAGCTCAGGGGTCGATCATTCGTTCCCGGCGCCCAAGCAGGAAAAAGTGGTTTGAACAGTCATCGTCCTTTCGGAGGGATAGCCTGTTTCATCACGACTCTCATTGAAAAGGGGCCACCATCGGGGGACGACGGCAGCCCCCCACCAAATGAACGCTGCCAGCATTGGGGACACGGGGACGGGGCGCTGACAGCGCTGACTGAACAGGCAACTCGGCTCAGAGAGTTACGTTCCAATCCAAGCCAGATGCGCGCGCCGGGCGCGCGGCCCGGCTCGGGGACGCGAACGCTGTCAATATTGTCGACTAAGGCTCAAATAGAGTGCGATTACTCCAACAACAGCAAGAGCTGCGGTGATAGCAATCCAAACACTTACAGCCCTTTGCTCGGAAAGCGAATTGCCCTTAGGTGCACGCATCCATGGCCCCAGCGCTGCACTACCAACGTCTGCCCCAACTTCCTCCCCAACCCCATCGCGATCCGCCTCCGCCGCGCACAAGCCTGATTGCCAACAACAATAACAGCGCACCGATTGTCGCGTTAGTGATCGCCGACAAAATGCCGACGCCAAGGTGGATGCCGAGCTGCGGAAGCAGCCAACTGCCGATAAAGGCGCCGATAATACCGATAACGATGTCACCGATAATCCCAAAACCAGTGCCTTGCACAATCTGCCCGGCCAGCCATCCAGCCAAGAGGCCCACCAGCAATATGATCAGCAAACTCTCGGTGGACAGGTGCATCGTCGTATCCTCCAAATAAGTGCCAACCTTTACACGAATGCAGCTTGACCGACGTACAATCAAAAACGGTCAAGCCTGTAAGCACTCGAAGGAAGTGGCGGCCACTTCTCAAACCTATGCCTGTGCCAATGGAAAGACTGTGCAGAATTGCTCACATCAGCAGGGACATTTCGACCGCGATGTTTTGGCATTCGAGGCCGAAAGCCGCGCCTGAGAGTCCGTTGATTTTATAACGAGCATTTACTTTGTGAACCTTTGGGCGATAGGCGCGTTGGTCATAGATTCAGCCACTCAACTAAATCTGAGGCGACGCGGATTGCGGACGCAATTCGATCATGCGCCACCCGGCGCGTGGTCGATACGAAAAACTAACACCAACTAAATATTTGCGGACTGTCCAAAGGAGACATCCATGAAAAACCTGCGACTATTATCCACCACGGCGGCGGTATTGCTGCTTGGTGCTGGCGCCGTTTCGGCGCAAGGCATGAAGAACGACGAGGCGCCAGCACGCGCTCCGGCGGCACAGCAAAACGCCCCGGCGGAGAAGATGGCGCCCGCCTTGAAATCCGGTCAAAGCAAAGCGCCCGAAACGACCGGGCAAGCAGCGGAGGCCGAATCCGACAAGAAACAGCTGAAAAGCAACAAGATGGATAAAGGCGCTCCTGCGGCCCCCGCGGCCAAGGGTTCATCCGATGCCGATGGCAATGCGAATGTGAAGTCGAAGAGCACATCCGAAAGCGGTGCTGGTGCGGCCTCGTCGCCGAACAAGTCCGCCAATGAAAGCAAACGCAGCACTACCGGTCAGGGCGTAGCGGCTGGCGCCGCCAACCTCACGTCCGAGCAGCAGACGAAAATCACCGGCATCATCAGACAGAAAAAGGTGGCACCGGCGCAGCTTAACGTCTCAGTACGTGTGGGAACACGCATTCCGAACAGCGTCCGCTTCTACCCGCTGCCGCGTGAAGTCTTCGTGATCTATCCCGAGTGGCGTGGCTATGAATACATCATGGTCGGCAATGAAATCCTCGTGATTGACCCGCGCACGCATCAGATCGTCGCTATCCTCGAGGCGTAACCCGGCGCGGCAGGCGACCGGACTTTTCCGGTCGCCTTTCACCGCTTCGATCCAGCCGTGCTCTGCTTCAGCGTGACGTGATAAGTGGCTAATTACAAAAACATCGAAAGGCGAGATCATGAAATCCGCAATTCTCAAGTATGTACTAGGTGTAAGCGTCTCGTGCGCGTTTGCGATCTCTTACAGCAATCCATCCAAAGCCTTCCCGGTGTTGACAGACACTTTGGCGGTTAAATCATCAACGCCGAGTCTGATCACCGATGTACGAATTTACGGTCGTGGCTATGGTCATGGCGGACGATATTATGGTTATGGCCGCGGTTACGGCGGAGCGGCTGCCGCCGGTATCATCGGTGGGATTGCCGCCGGCGCCATCGTAGGCTCGATCGCCGCCAATAATGGCTATTACTACGGCCCAGGGCCCTATGCCTACAGTCCGGGACCCTACGGTGCATATGCGTACGATCCTGGACCTTATGATCAGGGTCCCGCCTATTATGGCGGCACACACTACTATTACACATCGCCAGCTTACGCCCCCTACAAACATTGGACAGAGTTCTAACTGCAACGGCAGTAGCTAA
>DATAMV010000226.1:0-3091 GCA_036266515.1 Candidatus Saccharimonadia bacterium | reverse complement strand
GGCGTAGTGGTCGGGTCCGGAGACGGTGCGGCCGTCGGAGTTGGGCTAGACTCAACCGTCGGCGAAGGGTCCGGAGACGGCGTGACATCGTCCGCCGCAGCGGCGGTCACCCATCCGAACTGCCCCATTACGATGAGACTTGCTAATAGTGTGGATAATAGTTTGTGCTTCTTCATCTGACCTTACCTTCCCCCCTGTTTCCCGTCTTATCTGATTTGGCCGGAATTTCGTTACTATACATTAATTTGACGCTGCTGATAATTGCTTGGTAGGGAGCCCGAAGGCTCCCTACCTGTCACGCGGTAGGCGTGGAAACTAGTAAGAACTAGTTACCGACGGTCACGTTGGTGACGGTGGTGTTACCGTTGGAGGCAGCACCCGAGGTCAGACCACCGATTTCGGTGTTCTTGCTGGCAGAAACGTTACCGCTGGTAGCGTACTGCATGTTGACGTTCTCGACTTCAACCTGGTTCACGTTGGTCACTTCAACCGACTTGGTGTTGTCGACGGTGACTTTGTTGTTCGAGTCGGCACCAGTCTTGCTGATGGAGACATCGGTCATGTCGGCAGCGCCAGCGCCAGCGAAGGCAGCCAGGCCAGCACCAAGGCCGTTGTTGGTCACGCCAACGCCGGTCTGAGAAGCGTTGCTGTTAGCAGCAGCGCCCGAAGACACGTTGCCACCGGCGACGGTGTTCTTGTCAGCCTTGACGTTGCCGGAAGCAGCGCCCTGGCCGTTGAAGTTGGCGATGCCAACACCGTTCTCGTTGGCCACGGCGACCGACGAGCTGTTGTTAAGGTGGACCTGGTTGTTCGAGTCGGCACCGGTGGTGTCGATCGAGACAGTGCTGGCAGCGGCGAAGCCGGCCATGCTAATGGTAGCCATACCAATAGCAGCGTAACGAATTACAGATGCTTTCATCTTGTAAATCCTTTCATTTAATTTATGTGGGTCTTTAGTACCGGGCCCGAGGGCCCGCTTCCAACTACTGCGTCGAAACGCTCACGTTGTTAGCACCGGTGCTAAAGATCGAGGTAGAGTTGAAGCTCGTGCCGAAGCCGTTCGAGCTTGAGTTGAAACCGTACACTTGGGTGGAACCCGAGGTGTTCGTTGAGCCGTTGGATTGTGAATCAATGTGGACATTCACGTTTCCAGACCCGTTGTTCGAGGTATCCCCTTTGGTCCCGTCGTCCGTGGCCGTAACGGTCGTGTTACCACCGGCGACATTTACATGGGCCTTACCGCCTCCTGGAATATCAACGTCGGACGAACCGTTCTTATCAGTTGGAATCGTCTGGCCGTTAACAGTAATCGAGGCGGCGGCAGTTGGTGCGGGCGATTCTTGGGCCTGAGCCTGCGTATCCGCAGAACTGACTCCGGTCACGGCGGCCGCCGGACCTTTGCCCGGCTGTGGCAATAGCACGGAGGCAAGCCCGAGTGCTACCACGCCGGCCGGCACCAACCACTTTGCTGACTTTTTAATGTCCTGGACACTAATCTTTTTCATCTTTACACCCTCTCTTCTCGGCGCTTGGCGTACCAGGCGCTCCCCAGGCCGCCGAGCAAGCTCAGCAGCGTGGCAGTTAGTAGCATCGCACCCGTAAACAAGCTGGAACCCTTGGCCAAAGCCACGGTCGGGGCTTGCAGCGATGGGTCGCGCCAAGCAGCCCGCAGGGCCGAAACATCAACCGGCTCAGACGGCCCAGTCACAGGCAAAATAGCCTGTGCGCCGCCGACGCCGCCGGTGGCAGCACCAAGCACTTGGCCGCCGTTCGCCTGACCTGCACCGGTTGTTGGCGTGCCGCCGTTCTGGCCATTGCCGCCGTTCGTACCAGTACCCGGGCCACCTGCCGGCAAGCCGGGCGTGAGGCCGGGATCGTTGACGACCGAAATCGTCGTGACCGTCGAGTTGTCGTTCGAAGCCGTACCCGAGCTGAGACCACCCACTTCGGTGTTGCTGTCTGCGGTCACATCGCCGGTCGAAGCCTGCTGCTCATTGACGTTCTGCACCGACACAACGTTGGTGTTGACTAGCACTACGTTGGACGAATTGTTGATTTCAACCGACTGGTTGGAGTCAGCGCCAGTCGTGTCGAGCGACACATTGTCGGCCAGAGCCGGAGCTGCCAGCGCCAATGTGAGGCCACAGGCCGCCGTTGCGATAGTTGCATATCGTTTTAGCATCATCACATTTCCTCCTTTCTATAAGCGTTGCAAACCATTGATAGTACGGTTTTCGTGTCTGCCACCATCAAAAATGGGCTATGTGATGGCGAGAGCGCCGAAACATAACCCATACGGAATGGTGTAGCAAAAGAAAGGCCAGCGCCGGCGACATCACTACGGGCAGCGTGCGCGTACCCACCGCGTCGCAACCAGTTGCCAGCTAGGACACCCAGGAAACCTGCACTCAAAAGCACCGAGGCAAGCACGATCAACACGAGAGCGGCGGTCCGGACCGGAATAGCACCGTAGGGCATGAAAGCGGTCGGTACCACGCTACCAGCAAGCTCGGCTGCAATCCGCCCAAACAAACCGTTCGAAGGCAGCGGTGCCGGGGTCTTGGTAGGATTCTGCTGCTGGGCCGGAGCCGAAGGCACCATAGTGGCCAGGTCTTCAATCACAGCTGGGCGCACATTTGTAATCTTGGGCTGAACCGGTAGCACTGCCGAGCCGTACACCACCGGACTGATTGCCGGCGCTACTTCGGCCGCGGCTACTTCGTTCTGAGCAACCGTATCAGCGGGAACCGCCACAGTCTCCTTAAGGGACGAGGCTACATTCGTAAGCGTAAGCTGGGTAACGGTACCAGGACTCGCAGACTCATCCTTTACCGTGGTGGCCGGATCATTCGGCTGCTTGTTTATCGTCGAAGCGGAATCGTCATGAGCAACGTCGGTTGAAACCTGAACGTCCTTAGCACTCCCCGAAACGTCAACCTTAGTCGAGTTTGAGTCTGCCTCCACCACCTCCGAAGTACCTCCGGACACAACAGTATTGCCGGTGTTAGTCACATCTTTGCCGGCTGACTCAACTTGATGGGCAACATTAGTAACCACGTTTTCAGACGTAGTGCCCGAGCCGCTGTCAGCG
>DATAMV010000225.1:0-2477 GCA_036266515.1 Candidatus Saccharimonadia bacterium | reverse complement strand
CACGAAGGGCCATCCCTGGCAAAATCGGGCGGAAAGCGGCTTTGCGATTCAGCGCCGCATGCTTGACAATCCTCGTCACGATTTCCTAGACATATATGGCGGGTTAAGCCGACCGTATGCCGGGCGCACCAACTCGAAGAGCAGCAAGTGTGCGGCGGAGCCATGCGGGCGGGCAGGACGCCGTGGGGGTGGCGGCCGATACAGTACCAGGAATGCCTGGGGATTCAAGGGCACCAATGTGCCTTGGGGCGAGGCGAAACGGGTCGGATAAAAGACGCCCTGATGGATAGCGGCAACTTTCCGTGTCTGCCCATCGTAGTTACAATGGTACTCCGCTACGATCACATCCTCACACAGCGCCCGCAACTGCTCGCCATAGATCCAGAGCAAGACGCGGGCTTTGGGTCAGCCTTCCTCAATATAAAAATGGTAACTAGGCAACGTCACAAACTCCGCCACGACCTCCTTTACGCCAGTGCGTCATTCCCCCGACTGGCTTTAGCCCGTTGAACCTGCCTCTTTCAAGGGGCCATCAAAGCCTCTCCATGCTACCGTATACTACATTGTGTAGTGTTTTTGATTCTCGATGACGACTTACATCGGTGGCCTGCAGCAACGAGAGGCCATAGTACCCGATGCTACGCTGTCGCCACGCGTTCGAAGAGCCACAATTGCTGTGCCGGAAACGGCAGCCTCGCTTGAGGCATGCCTAGCCTGGGTCGATAGAGTACTAACGATTCTTGAGGATTGAGGGCGAGCAGCGCTCCTTGGGTGGAGGCAAAGCGCGTCGGGGGAAAGCTGCCATCGCGGATGTCTTTGACTTTCCGATCGCGCGGATCGTATCGACACAGCACTTGGCAAGTTACAGTGCAAAACGGTCCAGAATAGGGAAGCGCTCAGGCCGGCATTAAAACCTCCAAAACCTGCTCACACGAACGGCCATCAGTGAAGAGCCGCTGGGCGACCTGCAAAAGCGCATGGAAGACTTCACGAGCTATCACGCGACAGCGTTGCCCTAAAGTGATCTGGCCTTGGGCAAACGCGAACTTCTCCACGGACGAGGCCACGACAGGGGCCCGCTGGAGTAGGGACTGCGCTACGCAACTGAAGCGGAGATGGCGATTGACCGCCTCCTCAGTGCGTACCTGAGCCGCCTCCAAGCCCGTGCCCTGTTTGCCCAATGCGTGGAACAGCTCGGCCGTCCAGCGAAAACTCCACGTTTCTATAATCCGCCCACTCTCCCAGTGCAGCGCATCCGTCAGTAAAAAGCGCGGGGCATCGCTCAGGTCCTCCCGCTCATGGACGATGACGATCCGCTTACGCCCATAACGACGTAAACGCACCGTCTTTGTGAAGGCCCAAAACGTCTTCGTCTCCCCGCTGCGGCAGTGGACCTGCAACGGCCGAAAGCTCTGGGGCGCGTTATGCCGCAGTTCCGCGGCGACCGCATCAATCCGACGCCACTGGCCCCGCCACACTAGGTTCCGCGAGCACTCGAGCTCGCTCACCCAGGGTTTGCCTTGGTGCTCAATCCCATGGGCCAACTCCACAGTGAGGACGCCATTGTCAAAGGCATAGTGGGCTGCGGGAAAATGCCCCTCCTGCTCGCTTTGTTCGACGATCTCCACCACCATCTCGGTGCGCTTCTTAGAGGCGAAGCGATGCTGGAGGTGATAGAGGAACTCCAGGAGCCGTGCGCGCACGTGCTCCATCTGCGCGTAGCTCTCCCGGGCCGTCGCCTGCAAATAGGCCTCCTCCGCTTCTCGCACGCTGGGCTCTTGCACTCGCACCTCAATGCCATCGACGAGCGCCCGATTGGCGACGACCGCTGTCACCACCGTCTGAAACCGCGCCATGCGCCGCTCCACATCGTCATAACTCTTGGTCACCCCGTAGATCTCTGCACCCCACTCATGATGTGCTAGTGTCCAATCCAGACTAATCACCTCGGGTCCCCGCTTGCCATGATCCTGGGCCACGATAGCCCGATGGCGAGGCATCAACGCCGCAGCATCCCACCCTGCTTCAAACACCGCTGCGTGCATCGCTCGGCGACTAGGGCTCTCCTGGTCCCAGACTTGCAAGTCATAGATCCCTTGTAACGTTTTATTGGGACTGAGAATCAGCCCAGTGACATAACGGCTGATGTGGGCAAACCCCTCATCGCGGCAAAAGAGGTCGCGATACGGGACCATGCCCTGCTCGATAGTCGCCGGCACTCCACAGATGGGTAGCATAGCTCAGGGGGCCTCCTCTCCACTTGGCTCCCCTGTTTATACTCCTGTAGGGCTCCTTCAGCCACTGAACCTACCAAGTCCTGTAAGGTTGGCCCAGAAGCCGAAGCAGATTCTGAGGTTCCTCTGTCAGATTGAGCACCATGGGCCATTGGCCGGCCTGACACAGTAAGTGAATGCCCACAAAATAATGAAACACCCAACCCGAGTTTGACAGTTGATGGTACATGGTAATATATGTAA
>DATAMV010000224.1:0-2958 GCA_036266515.1 Candidatus Saccharimonadia bacterium | reverse complement strand
GGTGATGCCGAATTGGATGAGGTGGTCATTAATGTAAGGCGCGTGCAGCCCCTGCAGAATCAGTTGGAAGGCGTAATACACGATCGTAAGCCCGGCAATCGTGATAATTTCGACGGTTCCGAAAATGCCGGTGATAACGATCGCCAGCAGCCAAAACGAATAAAACGGCGAGTCCAGCCCGCCGGTAGAGGTGATAATGAGCAGCAGGTTGACGGCGATCACGATGCTTAGAATCATCGTCGATAGCGCGAAATGCCTGGCCTTGAGTACCTGGTGGATGGTCACAAAGTACACCGCCGCCAGCGCCCCCAAAATCGCTGCCGTCAGCGAAATGCTCGTATCTGGCAGCAGGCTTGGTTTAAAGCCATACATGCCAAACACCGTCACGGCAATAAGTGCCCCTGTGACGGCCAGGATGCGGGCTAATATGGTGAGGCTGCGGGTCCGCTGATCTAGCATGTAGTACCTGGCGCAAGCGATATTGTAGAAACGATTGCGCTTATGCCTAATTATGCCTTTCCCTGCTGGCTGCTGCAAGCGAAAACGGATCAGAGCCGTAGACAAAACCGTCCAAAACTGCTATATTCGTATAGTTTTGTCCGCCACGTGGTCCCGTCGTCTAGTGGTTAGGATGCCTCCCTCTCACGGAGGAGATCAGGGGTTCGAGTCCCCTCGGGACTACCAGGAATTATTGAAAAGAGGCCCTTCGGGGCCTCTTTTTTTGCGTTTACCGGCCGGCGGCATGCGTTTGCTGCTGGACCGCGGTACGGTTGCTGGAGCGATAAATTCCGGCCCAGGTCGCGGCCAGACCAACGATCAGATGCAGGCCGTTATCGAGGCCGGTGAGCCCAGATGGGAAGAGGCCGAAGACGCGCGGGTCGGCAATGCCTGCCAGACTTAGGAGGAAGTAGAACAACCCCGTGGATATGAGGATTATGTCGGCTACTTTGGTTGAGGTGGCTTCAAATCCGGCATACAAAAACGCGAAAGCCATTACGAGGCGGATTACGTCTAAACTTGGATCAGTGTTTAAAATGCCGTGCAGTTTGCCGCCACTGGCCAGGCCAATGATTGCCGCCACGCCACCGGCGACGCCAAGCACTTTTGCCAGAATTCGATTCATACATTTTCCCTCTTACCCGCCTACCCTACCTCATGGCTGCAGATAGCGCTTTGTTCAGGGTTCCAAAATTGCCAGGCTCAGGATTTTTTAAGCGAAGTGGGTATAATGAATAGTATTGCTACTAACAAGGCAGGGTGGTTTATGAGTCATTTGATTTTTGCCTACGTCGACCCGGGCACCGGGAGCTTCGCGCTGCAGGCCATTATTGGTACCGTGATGGGGGTAGGCTTTGCTGTACGCAGCCATATCAAGACGATGCTTGGGAAGTTCCGGAAAGGGCCGAAAGCTGAAAAAAGCACCACTTCCTAATACTTCTCTCAAACGCGAGCCGTCATCATTCCGGGACAACCGGGGCTTTGTGTTTTGGCAAGACGGGCAGGTGCTGCGCCAGATTAATAAGGTAGCGGCTCCAGCGTATGGACACCTAATGACGAGTGGCCTGTACGAGCAGCTCACAGAAGCGGGGCAGCTGGTGGCGCACGTTGAAGTGGAGATGGATACTGGTGATCCACAGGCTCACCGGGTGATTCAGCCGGCTCTGGTGCCGTTTATCTCGTATCCGTATGAATGGTCGTTTTCGCAGCTGAAGGATGCGGCGCTCCTCACGCTCGAAGTGCAGCGGCGGGCGCTTGAGGCCGGCATGACGCTGCGTGATGCCAGCGCCTACAACGTGCAGTTCGTGGATGGTCGGCCGATGCTGATCGACACCCTGTCGTTTGACCTGGCAGCCGAGGGAGAACCATGGGCGGCTTACCGGCAGTTTTGCCAGCATTTTTTGGCGCCGCTTTGCTTGATGCGCTACGTGGATCTAGACCTGCTGCAGCTTTTGCGCGTACATATCGACGGTATTCCCCTGCCCCTGGCGCATAAGCTATTGCCGCGGCGGGCGCGCCTTCGGTTCGGCATTGCCACGCACATCAGCTTGCACGCGCGGTTCCAGCAGCAGCACCAGGACCGGCAGGCTCGTAGTACGGCCAAGATGCGGCCGGGAGCGCTGGCCGCATTGATCGATAGCCTCACACGCACGGTTCGTTCGCTTGAAGCGCCGGCGGTAGCGACCGAATGGGGCAATTATTACGACAACACCAACTACGCCCGTGACGCTTTTAAGGCCAAGCAGGAGCTTGTGAGTAGCTTCTTGAAGCGGGCTAAACCCGGCCGGGTGCTCGATCTTGGCAGTAACGACGGCTCGTTTAGCCGGCTAGCGCTGGGGCTGGGTGCGTATGTACTAAGTGCCGACGTGGATCCAGTGGCAGTCGAGCGCAACTATCAGGCAGTGAAGCGCGGCCAGGAAACGGCGCTGCTGCCGTTGCTGCTTGACCTCACCAACCCGAGCCCCGACCTGGGCTGGGCCAATGCCGAACGGTCGAGGTTTAGCGAACGCGCTCAGGCAGATGTGGCCATGGCGCTTGCGCTCATTCACCACCTGGCCATTAGCAACAATGTCCCGCTCGAGCTGGTGGCGGATTATACAGCGAGTCTTGCACCGCAGCTCATTATTGAATTTGTGCCGAAGTCTGATTCGCAGGTGCAGCGGCTTTTGGCCACGCGCGAGGACATTTTTCCGGCTTACACGCTCGCAGGGTTTGAAGCGGCCTTCGCTCACCGCTATGAGATCCTGGACAAGCAGCCGGTGGCCGGCTCCGAGCGGGTTTTGTACCTCATGCGCCGGCGGGGCACGGCGTGAAAACCGTTCTGGCCAAAGTTCCCGGCTGGCTGAGGCTGACGGGACTGTCGTTTATGATCGGGTTCTCGCCCGTCATGAGCAATTTTTTGGGCAACCGCTATCAGGTATCGGTGCAAGATTTGGTGCTGCCGCTATGCCAGTGTTTACT
>DATAMV010000223.1:0-5410 GCA_036266515.1 Candidatus Saccharimonadia bacterium | reverse complement strand
CTGTCCCACGTTCATTCGGGACGGCACGCCGAGAGGATTCAGGACAATCTCGACCGGCTTACCATCGGGAAGGTACGGCATGTCCTCTTCCGGCAGAATGCGAGCAATAACGCCCTTGTTGCCGTGGCGGCCGGCCATCTTGTCACCCATGGTGATCTTGCGCATCTGAGCCACTGACACGTGGTACTGCTCGATGACGCCAGCCTGCAACTCGTCGCCGGCTTCACGGGTGAAGACCTTAACGCCTACGACCTTGCCGCGCTCGCCGTTCGGCAGGCGCAGAGAGGTGTCTTTGACGTCACGGGCCTTCTCGCCAAAGATGGCGCGAAGCAATTTCTCTTCCGAACTGAGCTCTTGCTCGCCCTTGGGAGTAATTTTGCCCACCAGGATGTCGCCGGCGGTGACTTCGGCGCCGATGCGCACGATGCCGTTCTCGTCGAGGTCCTTGAGCGAGTCTTCGCTGACGTTAGCGATATCGCGGGTGACCTGCTCAGGTCCTAGCTTGGTGTCGCGTACGTCAACGGTGTGAGTCTCGATGTGGATCGAGGTGTAGCGGTCGTCACCGACCAGACGCTGGCTGAGGACAATGGCGTCCTCGAAGTTGTAGCCCTTCCAGTTCATGAAGGCTACGAGAATGTTTTGACCAAGGCTGAGCTCGCCGTCGCGGGTAGACATGCCGTCCACCAGCACATCGCCCTTCTTGATCTCTTCGCCGGCCTTCACCACACACTTCTGGTGGATGGAGGTACCAACGTTGGACCGGGCAAAGGTAGTGAGTTCGTGAGTCTTGGTTTCACCGTTCTTGTAGGTCACGGTGACAGCGGTGGCGGTGGCGGAGTCAACAATACCGTCCATTTCGGCCAGTACTACCTGGGCCGAGTCGCGAGCCACGATGGTTTCCATACCGGTACCGACGATCGGAGCCTGCGGGCGGATGAGCGCCACGGCCTGCTTCTGCATGTTCGCACCCATGAGCGCGCGCTTGGCGTTGTCGTGCTCAATGAACGGAATGAGCGAAGCCGAAACCGATACGATCTGCTTGGAAGAAACGTCCATGTAGTCAACAGAGTTGGCATCCACTTCCTCGGCCTCACCCTTCAGACGGGCAGCGACGCGGGAGGTGGTGAAGTAGCCGCGGTCGTCGATTTCCTGACCGTAGCCGGCAATGACGGCCTGCTCTTCGTCGGAAGCGTCGAGCCAGCGAACCTTATCGGTCACGCGAGCCTTGATGGCGACCATTTCGACACCGGCCTTAGCCAGTTTCTTGACGTCGGCTTCGGTGATTTCCTCGCCGCTCTTTACGACGACGGCGTCACCGGCCTTAACGCTGCCGCGAGCAATTTCGCCGGCGGCGTCAGCCGTTTTAACTTCATTAATAACAATGCGGTACGGCGTTTCGATGAAGCCGTATTCATTAACCTTGGCGTAGGTCGAAAGGTTCGACACCAGACCAATGTTCGGGCCTTCCGGAGTTTCGATCGGGCAGAGACGGCCGTAGTGGGTCTTGTGCACGTCGCGGACTTCGAAGCCGGCGCGCTCACGGGACAGACCGCCCGGGCCCATGGCGTTGAGGCGGCGCTTGTGAACGACCTCGTCGAGCGGGTTGATCTGGGACATGAACTGCGAAAGCTGGGAGCTGGCGAAGAACTCGCGCACGCTCGCCACGATCGGGCGGACGTTCACGAGCTGGCCGGGAGTAACGGTAGTGGTGTCGTAAACCGACATGCGGTCTTTCACGATGCGCTCCATGCGGGCCAGACCGATGCGGAACTTGCTCTGCATGAGCTCGCCGACCATCTTGAGGCGGCGGTTGGCCAGGTTGTCGATGTCGTCGGCGGTGCCTTTGCCGTTGCCGAGGTTGATGATTTCACCAACGATGGCCACGAGGTCTTCGCGGCGCAGGGTGCGGAATTCGGCGGTGTTGGGCACATCCAGGCCCAGGCGCTTGTTAAGCTTGTAGCGGCCGACCTTCGAAAAGTCGTAGCGCTTGAAGTCGAAGAACATGCCTTCAATGAGGCTCTTGGAGTTCTCGACGGTGGCCAGGTCGCCCGGGCGGATGCGGCGGTAGACTTCCATGAGGGCTTCAGAAATGTTGGAGCTGGGGTCTTTTTCCAGAGTCTCATCAATAAATTTGACCTGGCCAGTGTCCACGTCTTTAAAGAGAGCTTTGATTTCTTCGTCGGTTGAATACCCAAATGCACGCAGCAGCGTGGTAATGGGCAGCTTGCGCTTGCGGTCGATCTTCACTGAGATAACACCGGTGGCAGAGGTATCAAGCTCGAGCCAGGCACCCCGGCTTGGAATAACTTTGGCGCCAAACAGTTCACCGCCGGCCGCGCGCTCACTCGTAAAGAACACACCAGGGCTACGAACGAGCTGCGAGACCACGACACGCTCGGCACCGTTGATCACAAATGTTCCGCGCTCGGTCATCATGGGGTAATCACCCAGGAAGATTTCCTGCTCGCGGACTTCGCCGGTCTCTTTGTTTACGAGCTCAGCCTTAGCCTTGAGAGGTACCTCGTAGCTAGCATTTTTAATTTTGGCGGTTTTTTCGTCGTACTTCGGCTCTTCGAAGTGGAAGTCGCGCAAATACAACGCGAGACTTGAGCCGGTAAAGTCCTCAATCGGGCTGACCTCGGCGAACAGTTCGTTGAGACCTTCGGTCACAAACCATTCGAACGATTTCAGCTGGATTTCAATGAGGTTTGGTAGTGCTAAGACGTCTTTGGTCGTCTTTAAGGTTTTGCGGGTGCGCGCGCCTGGCCTGGCCAACATGAACTCCTAACTATTTAGATGATGAAGCCCAGGAAACTTTGCGCTTTGTACATTAGTGCAAAATTTCCTGATGGATGTGTGCTTACGAGGTTTTTCTAAACACATAAAACTAGTGGCAAAAGGCCCTAGTTTGGCGATTTAAGCATCCTCTTAGCTACTAGTTTCGCTTATTTGCGGCCGCGTGTCAAGGCTAATTTCCAGATTTAAGCGAGCTTCCCGCGGCGGCTGAGGAGGGCGTATTGGCCGATGCAAAATACCAGCAGAATGGCGCCAAGTGTCGTGAAGACCGCCTGGACGCTGGTGAGGTCAGCGAAGATCCCGGCGAAAAATACTGGCAATGTGGCGGCGATGTTGCCCATCATGCCAAGCGCGCCAAACACTTTGCCGCGGCTTGATTCGTCGGTGTGCTCCTGCAGGATGGTTTGGGCGGCGATGCAAATGGTGCCGTATGACAGGCCCAAGATGTAGGTGATGGGAGCGACAATGAGGCCGATTTGGTAGCGCATGAGCGAGAACGACCCATGTCCGGCGTGATGGAGGTTATTGGCCAGGCCCAAAAGCATAAGGGCGGCGGCGGCCACAATGCCCCCGATGGCGATTAGGCGCATGTGCGATAGCCGCTTGGACAGCCGCCCGATGAGGGCGACGCCGGTGATCATGCCGATACCAGCCGGGAAAATGAAATAGTGCGACGAGTCTTGAAGCGGCATGCCGAGCACCGCCTGAGACAGCGCCGGCGCTAGTACCATGATCACGCCCAGCAGCGACTGAGCCAAGGTGAGCTCAATGATGGGAAACGAGAGGTGGTGGGTGGTACGGATGAGCCGCCAATTGGCGCGCAGCTCATGGCCGGTGAGGCGAACCACTTTCAAAAATCCAGTCGCCTTCGAACCTGCGATATGCATATTGGGCAAAAACCAGACGAGTAGCCCGGCTAAAGCAAACATGATGGAGGTGAGCACATACGGGCCGCGTGCGGTAAAGGCCGCGATCACCGGCCCCGAGCCCGAGTAGCCCACGATAAACGACGCGTAGAGCGTAAACACAAACAACGAGTTGGCGCGCAGCAGCTGGCTTTTGGTCACAAGCGCTGGGATGGCCGCCGCTTCCGCCGGCGTGAAGAACTGGGTCGTGGTACTGATGAGGAAACTCAGAAGGAAGACCATCCAGAGGTTGTGCTCAAAAGCCAGGTAGCCGAGCACGAGTGCCGCCCGCAGGAAGTTGACGATCAAGAGAACCTTTTTCTTGTTCCAGTGGTCTACATATACGCCGGCGGCGGCCGCGAAAAAGATTGACGGGAATCCAAAGCTCAGGATGAGAAGCGCGACGGACACGTTAGCCAGGCGCGTGCCCTGGGCCAGCTGGAATACCCGGATGATGAGCGCAAAATTAAGCAGATTCTGGGCAATTTGCGACAGAATCTGCGCGGACCATAGCCTATTAAAATTTCCGTTGCGGATGATTGAAACGTCTTCGGTGAACTGGGCGGGGACGGGAAGACGACGCTTCACACCGGGGCTCCTTGGCTTAACCTATTTGGCGATAACGCTATCTACCAAACCATACGCCTTTGCTTCGGCGGCGTCCATCCAGTAGTCGCGGTCTGTGTCTTTGTGGACCTGCGTGACGGGTTTGCCGGTGGCTTCGGCTAGAATCTGGTCGAGTTTTTCGCGGCTCTTCAGGATTTCGCGGGCGGTGATCTCGATATCAGACGGTGTACCCGAGAAGCCGGCCGAGCCCTGGTGGATCATAATCTTGGAATTTGGCAGGGCAAAACGCTTGCCTTTGGTACCGGCCGAGAGCAACACGGCGCCCATGCTAGCAGCCATACCGACGCAGATCGTGGAAACGTCGGGCTTAATGACGTTCATAGTGTCAAACATGGCCAGGCCCGCGTACACGCTGCCGCCAGGGGAATTGATGTAGATCTTGATGTCTTTATTGGGATCGTCAGACTCGAGGAACAACAGCTGGGCAATCACGAGGTTGGCCACGGTGTCGTCAATTTCGGTGCCGAGGAAGATAATGCGCTCCTTGAGCAGGCGCGAGTAAATATCATAGGCGCGCTCGCCCAGGGAGGTTTTCTCGATAACAGTAGGGATTAAAATCGATGAGTTTACGTGCTTCATGCAAGTCTCCTTTGGAGCTATTTTAGCACTCTAGGCAAGAGAGTGCCAGCACCGTTATTTGCCTTCGGCAAAGTCAACAAGCTGGCGGATGACCTTAGAGGCCATGAGGTGGTTGTACACCTCTTCGCGGGTCGAGGGGCTGTCGAGCTCGGCTTGGGTGGCGGGGTCGGGGTAGTCGGCTTTGAGGCGGGCGATTTCGCCGTCGAGTTCGGCAGCATCCACGCTAATCTTTTCGGCTGAGGCGATTTCGGTGAGCACCATGGCCAGGCCCACGCGGCGCTCGGCCTCTGGACGCATTTCGGCGTCGAGCGCGGCTTCGTCTTTGCCGGCCAGGTCAAGGTATTTGGCGACGTCGAGGCCGCTTGCGGCCAAGTTTTGCTCCAGGTCGGCGCGCATGCGTTCGAGCTGCTGGCGCACCAGTGCCTCGGGGACGCGGAAGGTGCTGTCTTTGAGTACTTTATCGAGCACTTCCTGCTCATACTGGCGGGTAGCGGCTTCTGCCT
>DATAMV010000222.1:0-2976 GCA_036266515.1 Candidatus Saccharimonadia bacterium | reverse complement strand
CGTCGCGGCCGCCAAGGCCATGCGCGAGGAGGGGAGCGAAACCAACGACCTGCTCGACCGCCTCGCCGGCGACAACCGTCTGGGGCTCTCGCGCGCTGAGCTCGAAAAGCTGGTGCAGGCCGATCCGCTCAAATTCTCGGGGCTGGCTCTGGATCAGACCGATATGTTTATCGCATCAGCCCGAAAACTCCTAGCCGCTCACCCAGACGCCGCGGCCTACGAACCCGAGCCCATTCTTTAAACCCTACCTACCGTTTTGAAAGTCGGCCCGCACCTGCTCGTCTTTGGCGATCACGGCATCGTGCTGCTCCTGGCGAAACGCGGCGTATTTTTTGGCCAATTCCGGGTTCGAAACCCCCAAAATTTCCACGGCCATGAGCGCCGCGTTGTGTGCGCCGTTTTCGGGCATGGTGGCAAGCGGCACGCCCGGCGGCATCTTGATGTTGCTCCACAGTGCCTCGTGGTCGGTCTCGGCGCGCTTAATCGGCACTGCCAGCACCGGCAGCGGCGTGTGCGACGCCGTCATGCCCGGCAGGTGGGCGCTGCCGCCCGCCCCGGCGATAATCACCTTCAGTCCACGATCGGCCGCCGTTGCGGCGTACTCGCTCATGGCTTCGGGCGTGCGGTGCGCCGAAATAATCCGCACTTCATTGGCCACTCCAAACGTGTCCAGGGTTTGAGCAGCTTTGCCCATAATGTCGAGGTCAGAATCGGACCCCATAATAATGCCAACAACTGGTAACGCGCTCATATCGATAGCTCCTTTCTCGCTTTACGGGCCCGGTCCCGGGCTTCTTCAACTGTCTCGCCAATCGCATTAATGTGACCCATTTTGCGGTCCACCTTGGTCGGGGTTTTGCCATACAAGTGCACATACACGCCCGGAACTGCCAGCGCCTCGGCCAGACCCGTCAGCTTCGTGGGGTGATTGCCCTCGCCCAAAATGTTGACCATTGCTGCCGCCGGAACGCTCAAGGCCGTATCGCCCAGAGGCAGGCCGGCCACCGCCCGGATGTGCTGCTCAAATTGGCTGGTGTGGGCGCCGTTCATGGTCCAATGACCACTATTGTGCACCCGTGGCGCGATTTCATTCACCAGCACCTTACCGCTCGAGGTCAAAAACATCTCAATGCCAAACACGCCGGCGCCCTGCATGTGACCGGCGACTTGTTTGGCTACTGCCTCAGCTTGTGCCGCCACCTCGGTGTTCACTGCCGCCGGCGCTAGCACCTCCACGCAAATATTGCGCTCGTGCTTGGTCTCGACCACCGCGTAGGTGGCAACAGTACCATCCGCGCCACGTGCCGCCATGATCGCAAGCTCCTTCTCAAACGTCACAAATCCTTCTGCGTACAGCTTGCGGCCGGCAAACCGCTCGAGTGCCTCGGCCAGCTCCTGCTCCGAAGCCACCACCATATTGCCGCGCCCATCGTAAGCACCGGTGCGGGTCTTCACGAGCATCTTGCCGCCAAACTGCTGCAGGAGCTTCGCGCCGTCGTCTGCGCCTTCGAGCTTGGCAAACGGCGCCACCGGCACGCCGGCCTCAGCCAAAAATTCTTTTTGCGCGAATTTATCCTGAATCATCTGGATAGTCGGCGGTGCCGGGTTCACTTTGACTCCGGCTGCGGCTAGTGTTTCGAGCACCTTCGCGTCGATGTGTTCAATCTCAATCGTCACAAAGTCCGATTGCTCAGCCAGCTTGCGCAGGGCGGCCTCATCATAATAATCACCTTTGATTTGCTCGGCTCCCACCTGCGCGGCCGGGCAGTCCTCACTGGGATCAACCACCACGACCCGAAAGCCCAGCGGGAGCGCCGAGAGCGTCAGCATCCGGCCCAGCTGCCCGCCGCCAACAATTCCAATCGTTTGCTGCGAATTCATCATATGACTAGCATACCTTAGCTTGCGCAAAATTAGTGACTGTTTCACAATATCAGTCTATGGAAGAGCCACTGATCGACCAAACCAACTTCACGTTTCCCGGCCAGGTAGGGGTATATCACGGCAAAGTCCGCGACGTGTATGACCTCGGCCAGTCACTGCTGTTTGTAGCCAGCGACCGATACTCGGCCTTTGACCGCATTTTGGCACATGTGCCCCAAAAAGGCGCTTTACTCACCGCCATCAGCCGCTGGTGGTTTGAACAAACCACCCATATCACCAAAAACCACGTCATCGGCTACCCAGACCCAAACGTGGCCTGGGGCCATAAATATGAGGTGGTGCCGATCGAGATGGTAGTGCGCGGCTACATCACCGGCGTTACCAACACATCGCTTTGGCATACCTACAGCCTGGGCAAGCGCGATTATGGTACGTTCAAACTGCCCGAGGGCCTGCACAAAAATGCCAAATTACCTCAGCCGGTGCTCACACCCACGACCAAATTTGAAGCCCATGACCGCAACCTCACCCCGGCCGAAGCCGTCGCGGAGGGGCTGCTTGACCAAGCCACTTGGGACAAAATTCAAACAATTGCCCTTGAGCTGTTCAAATTTGGCCAAAAAACCGCTCACGAGCGGGGCCTGATCTTGGTGGACACCAAATACGAATTTGGGAGGGACAGCCAAGGCAACATTGTCTTAATTGACGAAATCCACACCCCGGACTCCTCGCGCTACTGGCGAACCGACACCTATGAAGCCAGCATTAAAGCCGGCACTGAACCCGATAATTATGACAAAGAATACCTGCGCCTTTGGTTCAAAGAACGCTTCGATCCGTATGCCGATAGCAAAGCCCCCGAAGCCACGCCCGAAGTGATTGCCGAGCTCAAGAAACGCTACATATATGTATATGAACAATTAACCGGCCAAGCTTTTATGCCCCAGAACGGCTCCACAAAAGACGCCTTGAAGCGAATTGAGCAAGGGGTAATGCATGCAATTAACGAGAAGGCTTAACTCATGAAGCAGCGCACTGCCCTCCTGTCCGTATACAACAAAGACGGCATCGCGGACTTTGCCAAAGAACTCG
>DATAMV010000221.1:0-4203 GCA_036266515.1 Candidatus Saccharimonadia bacterium | reverse complement strand
CCCCGCGTGCCAGATACGCGCAAGGCAGGGCCCTAAAACGACGCAGCCCGTCCGTGGGACGAGCCACGGGCGGGCTTCCGGACGCAGTCCGGAGCGGCGAATATGTGGGTTCTTCTCAGAGAAGTGCGACCGTGCTGATTGCTCCGTTCCCGTCGCGTTCGACGTACAAGTCCGCAGTGGACAGCTCATCGATCACCTGAAGGACCAACGCTTCCGCGTCTGCCTCCACGGTACCGAGACGGGCCTGAGCCCGAGCGGCGCCCTTGGCTTCGGTGACACCGACTTCAGTGCGGGGATCAGTCAACGACCAGGTCCAGGCTGCCAGCTCGGTTTCACGACGACGGCGCTCAATGGCCGCCGCTTGTTGCACTACCTTCGGTAGGATGTAAGCGGCCTCGACCGCTCCTCCGTTGCTCGGACAGCTACGACGGACGAGATCCGCAATGTGCCCTGGAGAGATTCCTACCGGCTTTACCCAATCTGACATCCGTTACCTCCTGGTGCCTCGGATGTTGCGAACGTTTTCGCCGCAGAATACTATACGTCTATCTGTTAACTTTGTCAATCCGCTTACGATAGCCAAAATATGGTTCACCCTCTCCGCTTTCCACATCTTGCTGAAACCTACGGATTATGCTTAAATACCAGGGTTATTGTTCCTTACAGCCCATATGGGCTCGTAGCTCAGCTGGTTAGAGCGCGTCACTGATAATGACGAGGTCGGAGGTTCGAGTCCTCCCGAGCCCACCATGAAATTATTACCCGCCACTATGGGTCCGCCATGAGCGGACCCATTTTGGGGATGTAGCTCAGTTGGTAGAGCGCCTGCTTTGCAAGCAGGATGTCGCAGGTTCGAATCCTGTCATCTCCACCAGGAATTATTGATCCCCTGAGAGCCGCCCAAGCGGCTCTTTTTGGTATAATCGCGCCATGGTCCAAGACCCGTTCGACATATTTCTGCGTGCCGCTACGCTCCTGCTCTTCACCCTCCGCTACGCATATTGGAGAGCCAGCGAGCCCAAGGCGCACCAGGCCAAACCACTAGCCAAAACCGCCGGGCCCCGCGAACACGCCAAACGCTGGGCATTTCTGGCTCTTGGAATACTTGTGTACATCCAAGTACTGGGCCTGCCCGTTTGGCCGTTCCAGCCGTCGCTAGCAGTCTCGTTGGTGGGCTTTGTACTCGTCGCCTATGGCTTCGCCACCAGCATGAGCGCCCGCCACACCCTGGGAGCCAATTGGGCCCACGGAGCCGAATACCAGATCAAATCCGGCCACGAACTCATCACCACCGGTATCTACCGTTATGTGCGCCACCCCATATATACCGGGATATTTCTTTCAATGATTGGCGGAGAACTCATCGCCGGCAGCTGGCTATGGCTCGTACTGCTAGGCACGCTCACGCTTGCGGCTATCACCCAAGCCACCAAAGAAGAACGCATCCTCCTCGAAGAATTCGGACAAAAATACCAAAGCTATATGCGCCGGACCAAGCGGTTTATACCTTACCTCTGGTAAGGAGTGGCAGCCGGAAATGCGCCAATAACGGCGCGTGGTCCGATGGCATTGAGGGCAGAACCGAAAATGCGTGCAAATTCAAGCCATCGCGGCTCCACAAGACATTGTCGTAATTGGCACGCAAAAGCCGCCGCCGCTGACCCGCCCACCGCCAGGTCGGCTGGCGGAAGGTCCCCGTAGCCCGGTTGTAGCTACGGCTCAGGCTGCGGATAGCCGGCATACTCTTGAGCTCATTGAAGTCGCCACCAATCACTACCCGCGACGGCCCCGGATTGGCCTCCAAGTGGCGGCTCAGACCGCGCGCGTGCTGCCAGTGTGCCCACCAATTCTGCGGAATCAGGTGCGCCCAGTGATTTACGATCACGCGCACGTCCTCGCCACCCTCCACCGGAATATCGGCATCGATCGCGCGGATCGTGTAGCCGTCGAACCCGCGCCGGGCCGCGCCGTTATCTGGACCCAAGACCGGCTCACCGATCCGGCTCGGTGTCCGGCGGCTGGCCAGCGCACAACCAATAACAAAACCCGGAACCTCCGGCCCTTGGGCCGTAAAATGCGTTTCGTAGCCCTGCGAAGCTAGGAATGCCAATATCGCCGAAGCGCCGGTCGTCCGGTTCACCACCACCTCATTTAGGCCAAATACGTCCGGCTGATATTCATCGATCAGCCGGCCCAAACGGTTGCAGAGCGCATCAATCCGGCCAGTCAGCTGGCATTCGGACCATACATTCCAGAAGATTACCCGGAACTCCGGCCTGTTTACCTGCATGGAAGCAGATTCCTCCCTATAGCCAAATTAGCTTATCTACAGAGTACCACCAAAGTGCGTTATACTAAGCTTATGTTTAGTTTTTCGCACCTGATTATCGGACTCGTTATGATGGGTCTCGGCATCCTGGGCGTAAAATATACCTTTTGGATTCATAACCTCACTGGTCCGCAGCAATGGCTGGAGCGTTATACCGGCTCCGGTTCTACCTATGGGGTGTACAAAATTTTCTTCGCCCTGCTTGTCTGCGTCGGCATCCTATTCGCCAGCGGTTTTGGTGATAACGTGATGGGCTTTTTGTTTTCGCCGTTTACACGGCTCTTTCACCCGGCCGGCTAAACTAGTTACTTCTTGGTGTTAACCTTGTTGCCCGGAATGCTCACTTGCAGCCCGTGCCGCATGCTAATGGCTTCGCTAAGACGGCGCAGGCCCAGGATCTGAGCGGCTTCGCGCAGGTTGACCCCGTGGCGGTCACGGCGCTCAAGCACGTCGGCTACTGCTTGCTGCATCTTCAGCCGTAGTCGCTGCAACACCATCGCTTCGTCCCAATAGTACCCCTGGAGATTCTGCGACCACTCGTAGTACGAAGTAACCACGCCGCCGGAGTTAGCCAAAATGTCAGGAATCACGAGAATGCCCCGCTCCTGCAAAATCGCATTGGCCTCGGTGTCAATGGAGCTGTTACCCAGCTCGAGCACAACCTTAGCTTGAATCTTATGAGCGTTCTTGCGGGTCACAGTGTGCTCGGTAGCCGCGAGCACCAAAATGTCGCAGTCCATTTCGAGTACCTCGCCCTTGCCCATTTTACGACCACGTGGGACCGCGACCGAGCCGGTGGCGCGCAGATGCTGAAATACCTCATCAAGATCAAGGCCGGCTTCAGAGATCACGCCGTCGTTATATTCGGCCACACCCACCAGGCGCAGGTCGTTTTCGATGGCCTTCTGGGCAAAGTGGTAGCCTACGTTGCCAATACCCTCAACCGCCACCCGCGTTAGCTCGCCGGGGATACGATGCGCATCCAAAACAGCCTCAAGCACGTCGTAGCCGCCGTAACCCGTAGCGGCGCGGCGGCCGTGGCTGCCCTGCAGTGCGATCGGCTTGCCGGTAAACACGGCCGGGGTGTACTGGCCCTTAAGCACACCATACTCGTCGGCCATCCAGGCCATGGTTTCTTCGTTGGTATTTACGTCCGGCGCAGGGATGTCGACCCACGGCCCTATTTCGGCCTGCATGGCCCGCACATAGCCGCGCGCTACCCGCTCGAGCTCAGCCCGCGACAGTTTGCGCGGGTCGACCGCCACACCACCCTTGGCGCCGCCGAACGGAATGTCGGCCACGGCGCACTTGAGCGTCATGAGCAAAGCCAAGTTTTTAACATCATCCAAGCTCACCTGAGGATGGAACCGCACGCCGCCCTTGTATGGTCCGCGGGCGTTGTTGTGCTGCACCCGCCAGCCCTTCAATACCTCAAGACTGCCGTCGTCGTGCACCAGCGGAATGCCCACCTCAATGATGCGCATTGGTTCAGATAACATATTCATAATGCCGCCCGGTACCCCTAAGACGTCTCCAGCGCGCGTGATGTCTTTCCAGGTTGCTTCGAAAATCATGTGTTCCTCGAATTGTTAGGATTACTCTTATGCTGTTGCCAGCACCGCTACCCAATATAGCACCGGGCTCGAGTTGTACTAGCAATTTTGGCAAAAATGCCAATTATTCCCTATATGTAGCAAAAAACTTACAAAACAATGATAAAACTCATTGACAGATTACACTATCAGGAGTATCAACCTAGCTCCTTATTTACACATTCAAATTTTATCATTATTAATGAAATAATTATTACTATTGATACTTAAATAGTAATAAAAACAAAAACGATTATCAGTTATTAGTGCTAGAGACGCAGA
>DATAMV010000220.1:0-1626 GCA_036266515.1 Candidatus Saccharimonadia bacterium | reverse complement strand
CGCCGACGATACGTTTGCTCCGTACAAATTTTCGAATCCCTGGTTCGGCACACTGCGCGGCCGCGCCGGCTTCGCCATCAATAACGTGATGTTGTACGGAACAGCTGGCCTCGCCTACGGTGAACTCAAGGGCGAGTTTTTCGGCCTCGAAGAGGACAAGACTCTGGTCGGCTGGACCGCTGGCGCAGGTATCGAGTACGGCTTCACCCAGAACTGGTCCGCGAAGCTCGAGTACCTCTACATGGATCTCGGCAGCCGCACCTACTCGATCACTGGCGTCGACAACGGCCTGCACTCGAGCTTTTTGCGCCTCGGAGTGAACTATCACTTCTGACGCGCGCAACTGAAACGCGTGCAAAGCCCCGGTCGTTTGACCGGGGCTTTTGTCTTTATAGCGCGTGCGGCTTGTTCAGCCGGTAACCACCAGGTTCACCGCTTTTGGTCCTTTGCCTTTCTTGTCAGGCTCGACATCGAAGCTGATGTGCTGGCCTTCGTTCAGGCCTTTCAGCCCCGCCTGCTCTACTGCCGTGATGTGAACGAACACGTCGCGCCCGCCATCATCCGGTTTGATAAAGCCATACCCTCGCTCGCCGTTGAAGAACTTCACGACACCCGTTTGTGCCATCGGCAAACTCCTCTCCCCCTCTGCTCCGCCGCCGGCCCCACGCACGGCGGCTCGGCTGGACATTCACAATCGGGGAAAGCGTCGGCCACGACCGGCCTCAGTCACTCCGCCGGCCCCCACAGGAGGCGGAACGTCACTGCCAGTGTGGAACTACACACCAACTGGGGGCCTGTGGAAAGAGCCCAGGGGTCAAAGGTTGCCCGGCGCCGGCTGCGCGGTAAGCCAGTCCAGCCGGAAGCCGGGTTTACCCGCCCCTCCGAAAACCTGAATTAAGGCCGGTAACAGGACCGAAAGCTCCTTCTCGAAGGTCCAGGGCGGGTTGACCAGGATCATGCCGGCACCATTGAGGCGGGCTGGATCGCCCAGCGGCTCTATCAGAATTTCAGCCCGCAAGACCTTTCGTAGCCCCAAGCGTCCAAGGCGTTTTGCCAGCATGTCTGCCTCACGGCGGCCTTTGACCGGGTACCAGAGCGCGTAAATGCCGGTTGCCCATTTGCGATAGGCCGCACCCAGGCCGGTGACGAGGTTCGAGAAGTCACTATCGGCCTCGAAAGGCGGGTCAATGAACACAAGGCCACGTCGTTCCTTTGGTGGCACATAGGCGTTGAGTGCGATCCAGCCGTCAATTCCGAGCGTCTTGATCCGGCTGTCGCCGCTCAAATTGCGAGCGAGAGCAACATGTGCCTTTGGCTCGAGCTCGCAGGCAATCAAGCGGTCCTGAGGACGAAGCCACGCACGCACCAAGGCCGGGGATCCCGGGTAGAGTGTGAGGCGGCCTGGCTGATTGAGCGCACCGATAACATCGAGATAAGGAGCAAGGAGCTGTTTGACTGCTTCAGAAATTTTCGCCAACAGCAGCCTCTCGATGCCGCGGTGCCATTCGCCTCCGCGTGTCGCCGCATCGCTTGTGAGATTATAAAGTCCAGCGCCGGCATGCGTGTCGATAACACGGAATGCGGCGGGCTTGCCGCGCAAATACCAAAGAATGCGACAAAGCACGG
>DATAMV010000219.1:0-3611 GCA_036266515.1 Candidatus Saccharimonadia bacterium | reverse complement strand
CACGTAGTTAGCCGACCCTTATTCCTGACCTACCGTCATAATCGTCGATCAGAAAAGCAGTTTACGACCCTAGAGCCTTCATCCTGCACGCGGCGTTGCTCCATCAGACTTTCGTCCATTGTGGAAGATTCCTTACTGCTGCCTCCCGTAGGAGTCTGGGCCGTATCTCAGTCCCAGTGTGGCTGGTCAACCTCTCGATCCAGCTACTGATCGTCGCCTTGGTAGGCCATTACCCTACCAACTAGCTAATCAGACGCAGGCCCCTCTCGAAGCGTATTACTACTTTACCCTTGCGGGATTATGCGGTATTAGCCGACCTTTCGGCCAGTTATTCCCCACTTCGAGGTAGGTACCAACGTGTTACTCACCCGTCCGCCACTAGACCCGAAGGTCTCGTTCGACTTGCATGTATTAGGCACGCCGCCAGCGTTCATCCTGAGCCAGGATCAAACTCTCCAAATGTGCTCCGACGAAATGCCGAAGTCTTGGGTTGTTTGAGCTTGGCGCTCAAAAAATTTTTGGTTGTTCTCACGACTTGCGTCGTGGAACGAATTGGAGTTTGTCTCCGCTGGCGCGAAAGACAAACTATCATTGCACTGCACGATAAATGATTTCAAGTTACTTTGCCAAGATCTGGGTCAAAATAAATAGCCAGCTCTAGTGAGCTTGCTACCACCAAGACCATTTCAAGACTTCCGTATCTTACTGGATCAGGTGCCCACTGTCAACGGGTTTGTTGGCGAAACAACGGGATAAAAAACTAACGCGACTTGCGGCGGCCCCAGCGGAGCCACTTCTGCTTGCGTTCGTGAGTAGCCTCGGCCGCCAAACCAGCCGGCACTTCCTTGCTCGAGCCGGTCAGGATCCACACTAGCCACACGGCCCCGATTGCCAACACCAGCAGCGGCCACAAGCGCCACGACAGATAGTTAGCACGCTCATATACGAATACAATACTCACCACGCCCAGCCAGCCGACAACCTCGGCCGCCACAAACAGGCGCTTGCGGAAACGCTTCATCACGGCCGATTTGCGGTAGCGCCGAGCCAAAATCCACCGCACCACAATACCGCCTACCACAGTCAGGACAAAGAGGCCAAAGTAGGTCCACATCTCAACCTGACCCGGCACCGTCTGCATAAACGTGGCAAACACCCCCAGCTTGTCGTAATTAAAGAGCGCACCAAGCACAATGCCGACCGCCGCCCCTACGCTCACCTCGCGCGGCTGGTGGCCTAGGATCTCACGCACATGTGGCGGCGCTCCCTCAAACTTGAAGCGGTTGCGCTCCATGTTGGCAATGAGGTTATTCAGAAGCATCGCCTGCTCGCCGGCCGACCGGCGCACACCAAACGAATCATACATCACGATCACGGCCAGGATGATCACCAGGCCAAAGATATGGCTCCCCGGCCCATCCACCAAAAAGGAGGTCACGGCCAGCGACGACACCACGGCCGAGTGGACGCTCGGCATGCCGCCGGATGCATAGAGGTAACGGAAGTCAATCTTGCCGCGCATGGCAGCGATGGCGAACTTGGCCACCTGTGCCACCGCCCAAGTAGCTAACGGGACAACAATATACGGATTGTAAACCACCTGGGGTCTCCTGATAAGGTGCGCTTATTGTAGCGTTTTTTGGGTACTTGTAACAGATGGGCGTCGGACTAGCGGCGGCCGAGCTTGCGGTCGATGGTCATGAGCGCGCCAGCCACGAGCATTACGAGCGCCGAGAGGATGAACATGAGGCTCATGTTTTTGGCCTTGGTCGCGGCTGCTGCGTTAATGGGCGTGAGGTGCGCAGCAGCGGTGAGGACCGCCGGAGCACCCGTACCGGCCGCCACAGTGGCGGCTCCGGCCACGGCTCCCCCGCCGGAGGTGACCGGTTTCACAAGCGCAAGCAGACCCACTGCCGGCACCGTGCCGGTCTGAGCAACGGTTGCTTCAGGCGTCGCGCCACCGCGACCAGCGCCGGTCGAGAAGCCACCGGCATCCGTGTCATTGTTCACGTCGCCCACCCAGTCACCGAAGACGTTGATCACGAGCACACCGAACCAGTGCTTCACGCCGATGATGGTATTAAAGAGGTTAGCCACACCGATATCGGCTTCGGCATTACCAGTCGACACGTTACCAACCTGAGTATTCTTCGAAGCCGTAGCGTCACCACTCTGGGCGTTCACGTTGACGTTGTTGGTGATCGTACCAGTCGAGTTCGTGTTCACGTTCGTGGTGGTGGGATTGTTGACGTTCACCTGGTTGTTCGAATCTGCGCCGGTGTTGTTTACGTTCGCAGTAGCGTTGCCGGTCAAAAGCGCGGCCTGGCTGCTACCGGTACCCGGCAGGGTCATGATCTTACCAAGCCAGTGGCCCATCACGTTCACCATCACGAGTACGGCATTGTCGCCGAAGATCGAGTTGTTGGCCAGGTTGAAAATATTCTGGTTGGTGGCTGCTGAACCGGTCTGGGCGCTACCGGCGCTGGTATTGGAATCCAGATTGGCCGATCCGCTGGCTGCCGTCGTCGCGATGTTGTTATTCACGCCGTTGTACGACGAGTTGTTGGCAGTGGTGGTGCTCGAATTGTCCACGCCCACGGTGTTGTTCGAATCCGCACCAGTCGTACCAACGCCTGCCGTAGTCGCACCACCAGTGTTGGAAGCCGGCACTAGGCCATCCAGGAAGCCCTGCGGGAACAAGATGTCACCATTAAGGTTACCAATGATGTTAATGATCCCAAAGAACGAGCTACCAGAGCTAATGAGCGAGTTAATAAGGTTAATGATGTTAACCTGAGCCAGTGCGTTACCAGTAGAAACATTGCCGGCGCCGGTGTTACCGGTAGCCGTGGCGTCACCACTCTGGGCATTCACGTTGACGTTGTTGATAATGTTGCCCTGGTTCTGAGCATTCACCGTAAGGCTCGATGGGTCGTTCACCCCAATGGTGTTGTTCGAACCGCTGCCAGTACCGTCGATGTTGGCGGTCGTGCCGCCGGCCGAACCGCCGCCGCCCTGCACGGTCTCCGTGGGGGCCAGGGTGATGTCGCCGGTGTGAGGCGCGAGCAGTGTCTGCATGAAGAACGCCAGGTTGCCGTTCGACCATGACCAGGCCGAAGCCAGCAAGTTGATCAAGTTGGCCACCACTGTAGCGGCGCCGGTTGTAGAATCACCAACCGAAGTGTTCTTGGTGGCGTCAACGTTACCCGAAGTGGCAACGCTCTGCAGCGTATTGACCACATTTACAAGGTTGGTCAGGTCAAAGACGGATTGGCCGCCGCCGGCCGTGGCCGGGCTGGCTGTTCCAGCCGAGGCGTCGCTGGCCGCGGGGAGCAAAATACCGCCGCCACCGGGGGTCAAAAGCCCCATGGCCTGCGCCACCTGATAGTCCTGCGAACCCACAACGATGTCGCCGATGACGGTGTGGACAACGTTGGGAGCGGCCACCATATAATCAGGCAGATTGGTGGCCTTAGCCGCTGGGATGATCTCGTACCAGTCGATGCGGCTGTCGTAGTAATACTTGGGCGACATATATAGCTTGGTAGTCGTGTCGCAGCTAAACGAGCCCTGATCGGCTTTCACCCATGTCTGGCTGACTGTATCAAACA
>DATAMV010000218.1:0-2349 GCA_036266515.1 Candidatus Saccharimonadia bacterium | reverse complement strand
ATGTTGCGCATAAAGTCGACTACATAAGTGAGTGGTGCGATATGCGAGATAACACTAAGCCACCATGAGGATTTGTTGACCGGCGTCAGGATGCCCGCCACAAATGTTTGTGGGAAAATCACGAGCGGAAAGAGCATCTGGAACGTCTGTTGGTTTTTGACCACTCCAATCAAGAGGAGGCCCATGCTGCTACCAACGGCGGTGGCCACGATCGCAACCGGGATAAAGGTCAGAATGTCGGTGAAGGTGAGGCCGACGTTCGTTACCAAACCATAGACGATGATCCCGAGTGTACTAATGACGCTAACCGTGCTTGAGCCGATAACCTTGCCAAGAATAATCGAGTAACGCGAGATGGGCGCGATCATGATTTCCTGGCTGAAGTTGTTTTCGCGGTCGCGCACGAGCGAAATGATGCCACCTAGCGCGCCCTGGAATAGTGTCATGGTGAGCACACCAAAGAACACAAACTGCGTATAGTTAAACGGCAGTCCGCGCCCAAGGTTTTGCCCAAGCATGCCGCCGATGATGCCGACGAAGATTACCGAGAAAATAAGCGAGAAAAACATGCGGCTCCGGTCGCGGAAGAAGCCGAGAATATCGCGGTAAGCGATGGTCAGAATCGCGTTTAATTCTTGCATTACTCCACCTCCTCTTTGATGAGGTTGATGTAGGCTTCCTCCAGGCTCGGCATATTGACCTGCAGCGTGGTGAGCGGGCTCTTGATGTGTTTGATCAACTTTTGAGCCACGGCGCTGCTTTCAATCTTGACCTTTAGCTGGGGCGCTTCTTCGAACGGCACTTTGAGAGCTTTTAGTTCGGCCCGCAGCGCGTCGCGGTCGGCCGCGTCGAGCAAGACATATTGCTCGGCCATTTGATTTTTAATCTCGTCTGGAGTACCCAGGCTCATGATCTTGCCGTGATTAATCACGCATACCCGGTCTGCCCCCTCGGCTTCGTCGAGGTAATGGGTAGTCAAAAATACCGTGGTGCCGTGCTCCTGGCGCACGCGCTGCAAATATTGCCACAGATCATGGCGGCTAACTGGGTCGAGACCGGAGGTGGGCTCGTCTAGAAACAGTACTTTGGGCTGGTGCATGAGTGAGCGCACGATTTCAAGCTTGCGTTTCATGCCCCCGGAGTAGGTTTTCATGGGCTTGAAGAGGTCATCCTGGAGGCCAACGAGTTCGGCAAAGTCTTTGACCTTTTGCTGGTAGGCTTTGGGCATCAGCCGGTAAGCCGGCCGGAAGGCGTATTCGCCGTAGAGGCTCGCGTGTAAACGGATATTTTCTTCCGCAGTAAGGTCGAGATCGAGCGACGGATTCTGGAAAATGATGCCGACGTTTGCACGCACAGCTTTGCTCTTTTTGTCCAGGTCAAAGCCGGCGATAGTAACGTCCCCTGCTGTTTTGGACAACGTCGTGGTAAGAATCGAGATAGTGGTAGTCTTGCCGGCGCCGTTTGGCCCGAGGAAGGCGAATAACTCGCCGGGCATTACATCGAAGCTGACTCCATCAACGGCATTTTTCTTGGCTTTTGCGTAGCGCTTTACCAGATTTTCGACGTGAATGATGGGTTCGGCCATAGACTATTCGGTGGGCTCTTGTCCGGACAGAACATCGGCCTGGCCGGTGCTGCCGGCGTTGACGGCGTCGATGAGCGAGCTTTCAAGGTCGACCTTTTCGGCCTTAGCCTTGGGGCGGGGCTCGTCGCCTTCGGCTTCAGGCTCAGCTGCGGCAGCGGCGGCTTCCACGCGCGACTCATCGGCCGAAATGATATCGATGTTCCAGCCGGTCAGTTTGGCGGCTAAGCGCACGTTCTGGCCCTGCTTGCCGATGGCCAGCGATAGCTGGTCTTCCGGCACGCGCACGACGGCTTTCTTGTCGACGTCGTTGAGCGTTACGCTGACTACTTTGGTGGGGCTGAGAGCGTTGGCAATGAAGACTTCGGGGTCTTCGGCGTAGGGAATAATGTCGATCTTCTCTTCGCCCAGGTCACCCATCACAGCCTGGACGCGGCTGCCGCGGCCACCCACGAAGGTACCAACGGCGTCGACGCCGGCGGCGTGCGAGCGCACGGCTACCTTGGAGCGGACACCGGCCTCGCGGGCGATGGCCACAATTTCGACCGAACCGGCCTCAATCTCGGGGACTTCGAGCTCAAACAGGTGTTTGACCATGTTGGCATGGGCGCGGGATAGCACAATCTGCGGGCCGCGGGCGGTCTGCTCGACACGCACCACATAAACCTTGATGCGCTGGCCGGTGTAGTAACGCTCGCCTGGGATTTGCTCCGAGGCAAACAGCACGCCGGTGGCTTTGCCGAGGTCAACGTAAACTACGCTGCCCT
>DATAMV010000217.1:0-3046 GCA_036266515.1 Candidatus Saccharimonadia bacterium | reverse complement strand
CGCCGAGCTGGCCGGCTATCAAACGAGCGCGCTGGCTTCGGCCATTGAAGACGACATGGGTGCGAAGGAACTCACCAAAGCCGTGGGCATGAAGACCCGGCCGGTAGCAACGCTGCGTGTCGGCAAGGCCGCCAAGCCGGCGCGCCACAGCCCGCGGCGGTCAGGCGCGGCGGCGACCAAGAAATAACTGTTTAGCTGAGCGCTTTAATGATCGCAGCTAGCTGGCTCGTGTATTCTTCGGAGTTAATTTCGGGGTTGAGTTTGTCGTCGGGAGTGATGAGGTGGCGGCCGGTGTTGAGCGGCTGCCCAGCAATGATGCGCTTGGCCGCATAGGCCAGCACCACGCCGGCCATAGCCGCGGCGCCGCCGAGTTGCGGCCAGCTGGGTAGTGTCCGGCCGACTTCGCGCAGGGACTGGAACATGCGCAGCGGCGTATTTTCGAAGCCCACGAAATATTTGCCAATGAGCACGCCGAGCTCGGGCCGCGGGATGGGTGTCCCGGACAGCAGCCGGTCGATGACGTCCTGGGGCACCAGGCCATGGAATAGCGGTGCGTCGGGCGTGAGGTCGTAGCGCTCGATGTCCATGAGGATGCCGTCGCCGTCGTCGGCCGCCATGATCACGGGGATGCCGGCACGGCGGGCAGCCAGCCGTAGCCGCAGCTTCATGCGCACATCGTCCATTTCGTCGATCAGCACATCGGGACGGTGATTCGTAATGATTTCGTTCAGTGTGGCTTCATTTAGTCCCTCGCGGTAATGGGCCTGCTTTATATACGGGTCGATTTCGCTGATCTTGCGGGCAATGGCGTCTACTTTGTGCAGCCCTACGTGGTGGTACGGCGCTCGGATGCGGTTGAGGTTGCTGGGCTCGAGGTGATCCATGTCGACCAGCACGAGCTTGCCGCCGATGCCGCCACCCACAAGCGCCTCCACCGCGTTACTGCCGACACTCATGCCGATCACGCAGACCGTGGCACCATAGAGCTTGGCCTGCTCGCCGGCGGTCACGAGATTGCGGTTGCGGGAGGTGCGCAGGCGGTGCAAGTCGGTGGCCGGCGGGAAGTGCACGAGGCGCTTGTCCCACGGCTGGTAGGCCCACACGCCGTATTCATCCAGATCCTTGCCGAAGTGGGCGGCGTATTTGGCTAGTTGCGCCGGCGTTTTGGTGTCTTTTTGCTCCGGGTACTCAATGTCGAACAGCTCAGTGATGGCCGAATCGATCTGATCATGCACAGAGGCCACGCGGCCGCCGGCGATGAGCCGGCGCAGGGCGGCCCGGTCGGCCGTGAGCGCCGCCGAATACAGCGCCGGCGGTTCCCAGCCTTCAAATTGCATGCGGCGGATGGACGCTATTTTACCCATTTCTGCTTCCCTTTCTTACCAAAATGAGTTGGATGTTCATAATTCCAAAACCGCAGCACGGGCCGGGTTTTGTCTGGAGCGCTGTCGTAGAGCACTTTGAATTCGGTGTTTTCACTGAGGAGCTGGTCTAGGATGAGGCCGAGCGTGCGCTTTTCCAAGGCCGAACTGTGCTTCGCATCCGGCTTTAGCTCCACATGGATCGTAAGCGTGGGCGTTACTTCATCATTATAATCTGAGATGATGGTGAACTTGCCACTCACAGCATGGTCCAGGTCCTGGTGGCTGAGTGCTTTGCGGATGGTTTCGGGGTAAATTTCGGCGCCCCGGAAGCCCACAGTAAAGTCGGCCCGTTCGTAGACCTGTACGAACGGCAGGTTCCAGATGGTATCTGCGATGCCCTGGGCCTTGGCCTCAGCCGCCAGGTCGATCCCGGCCTCGGCGAAGTAGCCCCTGATGGTTTCGAAGCTGTGAACGGCGCCGTTGTCTTTGAGGTCGTAGCGCACGAGCGGCAGGCCGCTATTGGCCGAGCAAATTACCCGCCCGTCCTGGGCTTCAAAATAAAACAACTCAGGAATGAACTGGGCAAGGGTCGGGAGTTTGTGCGGCTGGCCAAATATTCGCCCGTAGAGGCGGTCATTTCCAAGTGCCAAGCGGCGGATGAGCGCGGCCACTGGAGTTTCGTGGGCCATGGTGCCAAGATCTACGGTGCCGTAGTGGTTGAGGGTGGAGAGCAGCGGATGCGGCAGTTTGGCATGTTCAACAATGTAGTCGCGGAAACGTTCATTGAAACCTTCGGCACTAAATACAATGCCGAGGTGGTAGCGCCCCCAATCGAGCCCGGCGCGTTCGCCCTCGTCGATGATGTCTTTGAGGATCGGCGGGTAGCAGCCGATGATGACTTGGTCGAAATGCGGGCCGAGCTCGCGCACTTGATTGAGGACCTCGGCGACGTTGATGCCCGGTGTCGACACAGCCAAATGATAACCGCGCTCGGCCACCCGCCGCACCGCCGAATACGTGAACACCCCGCCGATCCAGGTGCCCATGGCGAAAGCGTCGATGTAGAGGGTACTGCGCTTGTCGATCTGAAATTGTGCAAGCAAGTACAGCTCGGCCAGGCGCGCATACTGGTCGTCTTGCGCAGCCCGGCGCGGGAAGTAAAACGGCTTGCCGGTGGAGCCGGATGTGCTGGAGATCGTCCAGTCGGCATGGGCAAGATTGCCGTCCCAGCACAGCTGCTCGAGCGGGTAGGCTCGTAGATAGTTATCTTTGTTAATAGTTGGAACGCGGACCAGGTCGGCAGCGGTTTTGATGCGGGCCGGCGCTACATCGTGGGCCTTTAGAAAATCGGTATAGGCTGGCACCCGGGCTGCCATGTCGTGGAAAAGTTCGAGCGCCATGCGCTCCCCTGCCGCCTGCCAGCGAGCCTCGGATTCACGCTTGAGACGTCCGAGAATCACCTTTGAACTAGTGCTTTTGAGAAGAAAATTTGGAGGATTTGCCATTCATTATTTTATCATTGCACTATCTTTTTTGCTTATGGTTTGCCTTATAATGTCGTTATAACTTATCGACATTTCAATGATAGCCAAGCGGCTCGACCACTTCGACAGCAGTCTCATTCGCCAGGCTTTTGCCAATAGGAGGACCATGCTCAATCCTATTGATTTAAGCATTGGATT
>DATAMV010000216.1:0-1702 GCA_036266515.1 Candidatus Saccharimonadia bacterium | reverse complement strand
TGTTTTCCTCCCATTGCCGGGCACACCATCCGGGCCGATTTCGAGGGGGGCGCCTTGTCCTCAGATTTTGGGGCGCTCTTGCTCCGGGGTATTGACCGTCAAATTGGGCTGACCGAGCGCCTCACCGCTGCCATCCAGGATAAACGCCATCAGTCCTATATTGACCATCCCTTGCGGGACCTGTTAGCCCAGCGCATCTATCAAATCGCTGCGGGGTATGCAGACGCCAATGACGCCAATAGCCTCCGCCGTGACCCCATGTTCAAACTCGGGGTAGAGCGGCCGCCCTTGGACCCGACCCACGATTTAGCCAGTGCCCCGACGTTCTCTCGCCTGGAGCACCACATCGACCGTCAAGACCTCTATCGGCTCACTCGGGCCTTTGTGGATCATTTCATCGCCAGCTACGCTGAACCGCCTGCCGCTATTGTCCTTGATCTGGACCACTCAGATGATCCGACGTATGGCCAGCAGGAGTTTGCGTTCTATAATCATTACTATAAGAACCATTGCTATTTGCCGCTCTTTATTTTTGAGGGGACGTCGCATGCCCTCGTCATGGCCGCCCTGCGTCCGGGCACCCGCCCTACGGGGACCGAAAATGCGATGATTTTGGTCCGGCTGTTGTCGTATCTACGGCGCCACTGGCCCCACACGCATATTCTGGTCCGCGGCGATAGTCATTTTGCTACTCCCGAGGTCATCGACGTGATCACCTCCTACCGCTGGACGGATTTTGTCTTTGGCCTTGCTGGCAACGCCGTCTTGCTCCGCCAGGGTGCTTCCACCATCGAGGCCGCGCGTCATCTCCATCACCAGCGGGTGGCCTTGGCCCGGGCCCATGGCCAGGCGCCTCCGGCCAGTAGCCGGCTCTATGACGAGTTCAGCTATGCTGCGGGCTCCTGGGCACGACCATGGCGCGTGGTGCTCAAGGCGGAAGTCATGAGCGCGGGGGATAATCCACGCTTTGTCGTGACGTCATTGGACGCTCCCACTCCTGAGATGCTGTATGAGCACCTCTATTGCGCTCGGGGGAATTGTGAAAATGATATCAAGGCGGTCAAGGTGGACCTGCGCAGCGACCGCACCTCGGCGACGACCTTCCTGGCCAATGCGCTCCGGTTGCTGCTCGCGTGTGCTGCCTACGTCCTCCACCATGCCCTACGGACCTCAACTTTACACCATACCACGCTCGCGCAGGCCCAGCCCTCGACGATCATTGTAACCCTCTTCAAGATCGCCGTACAGATCAAACAGTACAAGGATCGCATCCTCCTCCATCTGCCCACTTCCTGCCCTGTCAAAGCGCTCCTGCAGCGTGTCACCGCCTTGCTGTACGTGGTACCTCTCCCGGTGAGGAACACGTCCTGAGAGGGCTCATGACGCGTCCCAAGTGCTCTGCCCGTTCGTGTGGTACTTTCGAGATCAAGCATCGCAGCCGCAGAGGGAGAGGCACTGTCATCGGGCCGGCTCCTTGAGGAAGTAGTACGTCCATTTTGGAATAGCTTCTCCCCCTTGGCTTCACGAAGTTCCTCCCTCAGAGGTATGAGCACTCAAAAATCCCCTCATATCCGCCCGCCCAGGAGCGGCTCCCACGCCGGGCATTGGTAGAGAGCCAGTTTATGAAATATCCAGGCTAGATGTCTATTTCGTAAATACACTGCCAGTACTTGTATCCTCGCGTCATGCCCGCGAAAGCTGG
>DATAMV010000215.1:0-1587 GCA_036266515.1 Candidatus Saccharimonadia bacterium | reverse complement strand
ACAGAGGAGCATATATACGGCATAATCCGAGACTATAGCATCTTTGCCGGGTTTTGGTATGGCTCCCGAGGGGCATTTATCGTATAGTTCTGGGCTCCATATTTGCACAGGGAGGACACAGCCATGTTCGGTCCGGGTGCGTATCGACCCGATCCCACCGAAGGGATTACCGCGATTGCCGACTTGCCACCGCCAGAGATCGTCCCATACAGCCGCACCTATGAGCGACAAGCCTGTCCACGGTGTACGCACCAGGCTTACCGGGATAAGCAGTGCCGGCGGACGCTGCACGACTTGGGGAATCTCGACGTGTGGTGTCCGCGGGATCTGGCGGTCACCTATTCGCAGCACTACTGTACGAAGTGTCGCACGTACTTTAACGTGGACCTCTCCGATCTGGCCCCACCCGGCAGTCAGTATACCCACCGCGTGATGGACCTCGCCGTACGGCTCGTGGTCGAGGACGGTTTGCCCTACCGACCGGCGAGTTGGCACCTCTGGCGCGACCATCGCGTCTTTGTCCCTTTTGCCACGATCCAGAACTGGGTCGAGGCGGGGGGAAAAAAAGGCGCAGGCGCGCATGGACACGGACTTCCTGGATTGGGCGTTGGCTGACTTTTCCGGGTATGTGGCCGCCGATGAGCTCTATGACGGCCCCTTCTGTATTCTCTCCGCCGTCGATAATCGCCGCTACAAGCGGATCCTCTATGACGTCTTGGACCACGATCCTGACCACGATGACATTCGGACGTTTCTCGGGCGACTCAAAACGGCCTTGTCGGCACGCGACTTGACCCTTTTCGGCGTCACGACCGATGGCTCGGCGCTCTATCCCTTGCCCCTCAGAGAGGTTTTCGGAGAGGTCCCGCACCAAATCTGTATGTTTCATATCGTGGCTGAGGTGACCAAAGCTGTCTTAGGGGCCGTGACGAGTGCCCGCAAGGGCCTGGCAGCCAAACAACCCAAACTGCGCAGAGGGCGCCCGAGCACGCCAGCAGCCAAGCAGGCGGCTCGCACCAAAAAGCGCCTGGAAACACAACGCGCCGCGTTGTTCTCCTCACGATATCTGTTCGTCCAGCGTCACCTCAACAAAACCGAACGGAAGGCCTTGTGGCGCGTCAGCCGTGGGTTACCCCAGTTACAGGCGCTGCGTGCGATCATGGAGCAGGTGTACGCGTTATGCGATCGGCGCTGCCGGACCCAGACCGCCCTCGACAAACTGGCCAAGTTGCAGCGTCACGTCCAGCGGTTCCCCGCCCTCGGTGACACGCTGAAGAAGCTCTTTGCCCCCACGTTGGAAAAAGCCCTGACGTTTCTCGACGACAAGCTGCTGCCCTCGACCTCCAATGCGGTGGAGCGGGGCAACCGGCGCTATCGCAAGAGGCAAAAGCAGGTCTACCGTGTGCGCACGCACGTACAGATCTGTGCCCGCTTGGCACTGGATATGTGGCGTGAAGCCCAAGCCGAAGGCCGGCAACAAACCCTCACCTCACTCCATCATGCACGGGCTGGATAAACCCGGTGTCTTTACTACAGTCTCAGCAAATCATATATTATTGATACTCGCTCGCCGGAAGCAGACACTGC
>DATAMV010000214.1:0-4884 GCA_036266515.1 Candidatus Saccharimonadia bacterium | reverse complement strand
CCGTGTTTTTAGTGGTCCTCATCGCAGCGCTGGGGCTGGCCGCGATGAACCGCATGGCCATCGGTGACTGGGTCTTCTTTCTGCAATACCATCCGGACACCGAAACCGTTAAGACCGCCGACGCCATCGGCCTCACACCGGCCGGGCGGCGCTTGTTTTATCGCACCAATCCCCAATTTGTAGACACCAAAGCTGAGCTCACCACGCCTTGCGGGCCACACACGCTCGGCTGCCTCACGCCTCGCGGCCAGGCCTTTATTCTGGATGATCCCCAAAAGCCGGGCCAGACTCTAGCGACCGCCGCTCACGAAATGCTCCATCTCGCATACGAACGACTTGCGGATAGCAAAAAGGACGAGCTGGGTCCGCTGATCGACCAAGGCATCGCCCAAAACGACGGACCCCACCTCGAAGCCGAGCTCGGCCCCGATGCAGACGAAGCCAACCGTCGCGACGAAGGCCACTCGCTCCTCGGGACGGAATATGTCCACCTTCCGGCCGGCCTCGAGACCTACTACGGCGGCTATTTCACCGACCGCGCCCAGCTCGCACAACAAGCCTCACACTAGCAGACCAGGCAGCTCGCCCAGGCCGTCGATCACAGCCGTGGCGCCGGCCGCACGCAGGGCGACGGCATCATCAAAGCCATGAGTCACGCCCACCCGCCGCGGCACGCCCCCACTCTGGGCAGCCAAGAGATCCGCCGCCAGGTCTCCCAGCATCAGCGTCTCGGCCGGCTCCACGCCCAACCGTTTGCACGCCTCTGCCACCCCGGCCGGGTCCGGCTTGCTCGGCAAGCCGTCATCAGCCGTCACCGCCACCATCCGCGCCAGGCCGTAGCGCTCCACCATCCGCTGCATCAATAGAGCCAGCTTGGCGGCGTCCTCCATATCCGGGTTCAAATACAGGTCCTTTACCTCCAAATCAGGCAAAGCCAAGCCAAAATTGCGCACCACATGATACGCAGTACCCCCAGTGAAAAACGCTAGCGCCAAGCCTCGCTTTCCAACCTCGAGCAGCGCTTTCTCCAGGCCCGGATACGGCCGTAGATATCGTTCAAGCAACCCATCCTGAACCCCGTTGAGCCGCCCGTAAAGAGCGTCAAAATCGATCGCCGCCACCGTTTCCGGCCGGTCATGGTACACCAACCGGACCGCCTGCTCCACTGTGTCCCGGGCGTTCTTGCCTACCGCTGTGTCCACGTGCGCCGCAAACGCAGCGTAGTCCGGCAGGTTCGCCTCGGACAGGCCAAATTCCTGCAAATAACTCCGAGTGACCTCAAAAATTCCGCGGCGGATTAAATCAGCCGTATCAAGCAGCGTGCCGTCAACGTCCGAGATAACCGCTTTTAGTGCAGCGTCCGACGCCAAATACGTGTATCCTCCCGGACCTCAAACCCAAGTTTTTCGTAGAGTTTATGCGAATCCACCCGGTCGAGCTTGGAGTTAAGATTAATTGAAACCATCTCCGGAGGGGTGTCGCCAATCGCCCGTTCCATCAGCCGACGCGCAATTCCCTGCCCGCGGTAGTTCTCGTCTACCACCAGATCTTCCAGCCAGGACTTACTCCGTACCAGATGATGCATGTCCACCCGGTAGACCGTACCGACGATGGTGTCGCCGTCACGCGCCACATACAGCGCGCCGGTAGCCGCTATGATCTGGCCCAACCTGGCTTCATCAAGCGGTTGCGGGCTCTTACTAAGCTGCACCACCAGCGCCGCCAACTGCGATACCGCCGCCGGAGTTACTTCAGTTAGCCGTTCAATAGTGATCTCAGCCATGTTTGTCCCATCTGTTTTATCCGGCTTATTATACAATGCCCTCATGCCCATACTCCATCGCTACCAAGCCGTAATCTTTGACCTCGACGACACACTCGTCAGCTCGGGGCGAATTAAATGGGCTCAGCATAAGGCTGTAGCCCGCGAATATTACGACTATGAACTCACCGACGAAACCCTGAACCAATACTGGGGCATGCCGTTTGATACCATGATCGGGCTCCTTCATAATCACGCCGATACCGTGGCCAACATGCACAAAGCCTACGAGGCTACCGAGCACCGCTTCCTCAAAGAACTGCAGCCGGAAACGCTTCCGACGCTCGATATACTCCTGAACGCAGGCCTCAAGATCGGGCTACTCTCGGCTATGAACCGGCCGGACGTCGTCTGGAACATGGAGCGGCTCGGCTTCCCCATGGAGCAGTTCGAGTTTATTCAAGGAGCCGGCGATACCCCGGTCCACAAACCCGACCCGGAGGTATTTGCACCGGCCCTCGCCCACCTAGCCGCCATTGGCATCATTCCGGCAAAAACCGTGTACGTCGGCGATGCCTTGATTGATTTTGAGGCTGCCAAGCATGCCGGGCTCGGGTTCATCGCCGTCACCACCGGCTTCACCCCAGCCGCCGAATTTGAGCGCGCCGGCGCCCACCACATCTTAAATTTGGCCTCACTACCTGAACTAATTTTAGGTTCAACAACGCCGTAGCGCCCAACGCCGGTCCATTCGCGCCCGAACCTCGGCTTATCGCGCCCACCACCCCAAGACCTCTGGTGCCACCTCGAAATTAAAAGACACCCACCTAAAATGTGGATGTCTTTGTTGAATTATTTACAACGATGGACTTAGTTTAAGTAAGTGCCGAGCGTCTTTGCTACTACATATTCGTAGGTGTCGCGGGTCACGACCTTAAGCGAATTCACCGCCTCTTTGATCGGCACAGTGACCATAGTGCTATCCCGCGTAGCCACCATTACACCGGTCTCACCGCGGTCGTACGCCAGCATCGCCTCCACTCCGTAGCGCTTGGCCAGGATGCGGTCCTGGCTATTAGGGGTACCACCGCGCTGCGTATGGCCGAGCACGACGTGGCGCATCTCAAAATCATCAGATAACTTAGTTTCAAGAGCGCCCATCAGGCTCTCGCTCACGCCGGCCAGCTTCGTCTCGCTGCCAGCCATCGCCCGCGTACGGCGATGCTCTTCGGGTAACCGGATCCCCTCAGCCACAACGACCACGGCCGAGGTCTTGCCCATGCTACGGCGGCGCACCAAGTAGTCCGCGAACTGATCAAGGTCAAATTCAAACTCGGGCAGCAGGATCGCATTGGCGCTACCAGCCAAGCCCGCGTAGAGTGAGATCCAGCCCGCATGCCGGCCCATGCACTCCACCAAGAATACCCGGTCGTGTGAGGTAGCGGTGGTGTGGATACGGTCGAGTGCATCCACAGCAATCTGTACAGCCGTCGAAAAACCAAAGGTCTTGTCGGTGGCACCAAGGTCGTTGTCGATGGTTTTGGGCACGCCCACCAGCCGCAGCCCAAGCGTCTCCAGCTGCATTGCCGCCGACAATGTCCCGTCGCCGCCGATCACAATGAGCCCCTCAAGACCCAAAAAGTCGGCGTTGCGCTTGGCCATGGCCAGCACATCCGGATCAATCTTATTCATATCACCCGAACCGACCTTGCCCGCGAACCGGCCCTTATTAGCCGTACGCAGAATGGTGCCGCCAAGGTGTGAAAGTCCCCGCACCCGGTCGAGCGTCAGCGCCTGATAGGTAATCGGGTCAAGCAGCCCTTCCCATCCCCGCTCAAAGCCCAAAAATTCGTACCCGCGGGGCACGCCCGTCTTCACAATTGAAGAAATAACAGCATTGAGACCCGGGCAGTCACCACCGCTATTGATAATACCGATCCGCTTCATACCTACGATTCACGCTTTCGTTTATGCCGTCACCCACCGTATCACTCCGACCCGGCCGCGTCCAGATATTTTTTGAACGGGTGCTAAAATTGCTACATGAATGACTTGCGGGCCGTGTTTTTCCTGCGGCGGATTTATTTCACCCAAACCCTCCCCAGCATCCTGCTAATATACGGCATCTGGCTCCTAGTGGGGTTCCTCGCAGCCGAAAGCCGCTACGCGTTTGACCTGCGCTGGTTCTGGCTGCCCTATGCCTATTTCCTGATCCGCACCTGCCTGCGGCTGGCAATCGTGTACCGCCGCACTCGCGACCAAAACTACATTACCGGCAGCGCCACGCCGTGGCACAGCCAAATTATCGATACAGCCGTCAGCTATGAGCTCGACACAGTCGATAAGGTTAGCGTCCTGACCCAAGGGCCGGAGTGGAGCCTATACGACGCCGTATTCAACTTTTACCGCCAGACCAAATATGGCCAGTACCTGGCCAAGCAGGCCTATTACACCGTGGCCGAATTCCAACTGGACCGCCAAGTCCCCCATATCATATTCGACAGCAAACAGTCCAAACGGTACCAATTTAAATACCTCTATTTGCGCTCGCAACGGCTGTCGTTTGAGGGCAATTTCGACACCTTCTTCGAGGTCTACGCACCCGAAACATATCAGATTGATTCGCTTAGCTTCATTACGCCTGAGGTCATGGAGGCAATGCTAGCAGCCAAAGATTACGACATTGAGCTAACCGGCGACAAAGTTTTGCTGTATGCGCCGCTGCTTGGCCTTGGCGAGCTCGACCAGCTCAAGTCTCTGGGCCAAAAGGTGTCTGCTCAGCTCAACGACAATCTGGATACCTACCGCGACGACCGCCTCACGGGCCAGCAACGGGTCAAAGACGTATCCCCCTTTGGCCGGCGCTTGCTCAAGAGCCCGCTGAAGTTTGCGCCAGTCCTTGTGCTATCCGGGCTCGGGACCGGTGCTATCCTGTATTTCGCCTTCACCTACTCAATGCGCCTCTTATTCGACCAACTATCCCTCATCGTTATCCTCACATTTGTCGGCACTCTCTGGTCGATGTTCAAGATTGTCCGCGAAAACCATCAGCTCGAGCGCGAATACCAAGCCTTTCTGACCGCCAAATCCACAGCAGTAGTCACACCCACGCAAAAGGAAGC
>DATAMV010000213.1:0-3700 GCA_036266515.1 Candidatus Saccharimonadia bacterium | reverse complement strand
CCATTACGTTTAACGTAAAACAAAGCGGTGTGTACCATGGTGGTTTGGAGTTTAAGGGCGACACGACCAGCATAGACAGTGGCTCGATCGCGCCCGGCGCCTCAAAAACTATTACATTCGTGGCCGATCAGTCGTTTAATTTCATTCCGTACTGGTATCAAAGCCAGGTGAAGAAAGACTATATGATCGCGGTGAAGGTGCAATAGACGCGGCGCGCCCAAAGAAAAAGCCCCACCTTGCGGTGAGGCTTTTTCTTTGGAGGGCCCACTGGGGCTCGAACCCAGGACACGCTGCTTAAAAGGCAGCTGCTCTAACCAACTGAGCTATGGGCCCATCCGGGCTGAACCGCTAAATAATACCCTATTTGAGGGTATCTGGCAATCCTAACGACCTGCCTTCTCGCCTTTAACCCACCCCAATACGAGGGCAGCTACAGGCAGGAGACCGAGGATCCACAAGTAATACTGCTGAAGCATCGTGGCCAGAAACGAATCGCTGTCGATGGCGGACATTTCGCTGGTGGGCAAGAGGTGCAAAGCAGCCGCGATGATGAGCGCGCCGGTGCCGAGGCCGAGCAGTAAATTGGCAATGGCCGAGCCTTTGTCGGCCGCTTTCTTGTGTGCCAAACCAATCATGCCGAGCACCAGAATCGGCAAGCACAAGAGCAACATGGCCACTTGGTCGGCGCCGAGCATGGTGAACTTGGGCGCTACGATATCTGCGAGTTGTCCAGCTAGCACAATTCCGACGTACACACTCAATATGAAAACGCGCAGGCGGTGTTTGCCCGCGACAAAACCATAAATAGTCACCGTCAGTAAGACGGCAATAATCAAGGTATTTGCATTTAAGGCGGGCAATGACATAGCGGTTATGGTTTGGCCTTAGTATACCATTGGCGCCGGAGCGGCAATGAGGTCGAGAGCCATATGGGCACTGCCCCACGACAGAGTGACACCGGCGCCGCCGTGACCGTAGTTGTGGACGAGCTGGCGGTTGCCGAGGGGTTCGGCTTCGAGGCGCGGACCACCTTCGCGGTAGGGTCTTAGACCTCCATAGGATTTCGTGACCTGATCGAGCGTGAGGCTGGGTAGGACGCCTTTGTTGCCGCTCACCAGTAGCTGCACTGCGCCGCCGTCGGCGGTTTCGCTTTCAACATCGAGCTCGGTTGTGCCGCCTAGGACCGTGTCGTTATAGCGGGGATAGATGTAAAAGCCGTCGGCACTGATGGAATAATCGATTTCGGGATGCGGACCAATGACGGCAATTTGGCCCTTCAAAGCATGCATAGCGGTATCGCCGACCAGTTCGCGGGCGCCCAAGCCGGTGCAATTAATGACGACTTCGGCCGGCAATTCGGCTAGCTCGGCGACGTTACGGAATTTTTCCCGCACTACGATCCGGCCGCCGAGATCGTGGACCCGGCCTCGAAGGTAGGGGAGAAACAGGCTCGTATCAATGAAGAATGTCTGGTATTTGATGCCATAGCGATGGCCGCCGGGCACGTTTGGTGCCTCGTGCAGCTCGACGCCGCCGGGCAGAAGAGAATGGAACGGCCGTAGCTTCATGGGGGTACTGGAGGCTTCCCAGTGATCATGCAGCCGGACACCGGTTTTTTCAGGATCACCATAGCGGGTCAGGCGGTCAAAGCCGATCCAGCTGCGCTTGCACATGGCGGCGGTGAGGCCGTTCCAGGCTACACTGAATGGTTTGAAGCTGGCGCCGGAGCGGGCCGAAGTAGTCTCACCGGCAGGCTTGTCGGTGTAAATAGTGACATGATGCCCTTCTTCCAAGGCTACGACGGCAGATGTGAGGCCAATGACCCCGCTGCCAATGACAGCGATCTTCATCTTTTAATCTTCGCGCCGGCTCGTGGCCGAGTCAATGGGGTTGTGCTTAGCGGAAGAAGCCTTTTTTGCCCGATTCGGCCGCGAATTGTTCGAGTAGTTGGCGTTGTTTGCCCGACAACTTGGTGGGAATTTCAACAGTAACGGTCACCAGGTGGTCGCCGCGGTTGGAGCGGCCTACTACCGGCACTCCCCGCCCGGACAATTTGAAAACTTTGCCAGATTGGGTGCCGGATGGGATCTTGAGCGTGACTTTGCCGTCGACGGTCTCCACTGCCACCTCTGTGCCAAGCGCGGCCTCCACCATTGAGATGGTGGCCTCGGACAGGATGTCGCGGCCGTGGCGGACAAACCGGCGGTCTGGGCGCACCCGGATCTCCACGTAGAGATCGCCTTTGGTTCCCCCGCCCTTGGGAGCGGCGCCCTGACCGCCCAGCCGCATAGTGGCGCCATTGTCGACGCCGGCCGGGATCTTCACAGTGAGCTGGCGCTGGCGGCGTTGGATGCCCGAGCCGTGGCAGACGGTGCAAGGCTTCTCGGGGACTTCGCCGCGGCCGGAACAGGTCGGGCAAACGCCCGTCTGCTGGATGGCGCCAAGAATGGTTTGCTGCACATGCGTGACCTGCCCACGGCCTTTGCAGGTGCTGCAGGTTTTGAGCTTGGAGCCGGGTTCGGCGCCGTTGCCCTTGCAGTGACTGCAAGTGTCGTCGAGGCTGAGCGAGACTTCTTTTTCGGTGCCGAAGACGGCTTCCTCGAAGTCGATAGTAATATCCACCTGCAGATCGCGGCCCCGAGCAGGACCACGGCCGGCTCCCCCGCCGGCGCCGCCCATAAATTGGTTCAGGATATCGGAAAAATCAAAGCCGGCGCCGTTAAAGTCGAAGCCGCCGAAGCCCTGCGCGCCTCCCCCGCCACCAAATGGGTTGCCCCCACCGCCGAAGCCCTGGGCGCCTGCGTGGCCAAATTGATCATAAGCAGAGCGTTTTTTTTCATCCTTGAGGGTTTCATAAGCCTCGCCGATTTCTTTGAATTTGGCATCGTCACCACCATGCTTGTCCGGGTGATGTTCCATGGCGAGCTTACGATAGGCGCGCTTAATTTCCTCCGCGCTCGCGGATTTTGTCACGCCCAAAATTTCATAATAATCGCGTTTGGAAGCCATAGGATTCTAGGGCCTTATTATAGCACTCGAGGCATCTGAGTGCCAACTTTGACTAATGGTAGACGAGAATTCCCACTACTACTGCCCCGTCCACAGCGATCCACAGAAACCCCGTAAGTATGAGAGGTTTAATCTTGTGCGCGATACCGTAAGCCAGCTCAACGATATCGAAGATCAGGAAGCCGGCCCAGCTCAGCAGTGATACACCCGTGGCATTATGACTCAGGAAGATTTGAACGGCTTGCGGCATGCCGGATAGTGGATATACTACGGCCGTGACCATCATGAGCCAGTCGATGACGGTGGTGTTGCGCCTGGGGTGGCGCTTTGCGAGGTGACGGTGACGGTTCATGCTGCCGCCATTGTAGCATTAGCGGAATGGCTAGTGTTTGGTGCGGCGGCGCCACTTGATGATCTTAACGACCACCCAGACCAGGGCGGCGGGGGCCAGAATCACTCCAGCCAGGATGTACCCCAGAAAATCAGGCATTTGCTTTGGGGCTGGCCGGCTTGTCGGCCTTGTAATGCTCACCCGGTTCGATGCCGGTATCTTCTGGGGCAATGACCTTCACGTGGCTCGAGGTGGCATCGCCCGAGCTGCCGTCGGCCTTGATGTGTTGCGCGGAGTCGATCAGCCGGCTGAGGCGTTCTTGTAGCGGCTGGGGTGTGCCGGGCCGACTCATCTCGATTT
>DATAMV010000212.1:0-16226 GCA_036266515.1 Candidatus Saccharimonadia bacterium | reverse complement strand
CTACATGGAGCGCGGCGGTGGGCTGAATGAGGTTGATGCCAACCCGGTCGTTGATGGAGTCCACGCCGAGAACGGTGGTGCCATTGGCGCTTTGGATCTGGAAGACGGCTTGCGAGTCGGTGTCGTTTTGGATGGCTACGGGCTGATTGTATACGAGGCCGCCGTTATTGATTTTCCCTTCCTGGAAGGCGCCGACATTGGCACCGGGGACAATCTGCAGGGCGTCCAAGAACACGGTGCGGGCGGTGCCGTCAGTTTGCTTCATGTAAAAGTAAGGTGTGCCGCTGACGGTGCCAGTGGTAAATGTACAGTTGAAGACAAACCAACCGGTGGTCTTAACCGTCTCGCCGGTCTTACAATCGACTTCCCCGCCGGTGGTGCCGTCATTGGAGTAGCCATAGTTCATGGCGGTAAAGGTGCCGCTTGAGAGTTTGGCCCAGAATTGGAGTGAGTACTGGGTGCTTGAAGCGAGCGTTACGCTGTATTTGGCGCCGTCGCCGGAGCCGCTCGTGCCGACTTGCAATGAGGCGGCCCCCACGTACTGCTGCGTCGTGACGCGCGAGACACTGCCGCTGCCCCTGCCGGACCAGCCGGTAGCGTTTTGCTCGATGCTGCCATTTGTGACGAGGTCGGCCGCGTTGTGGACGGTGCTGACATTAAACAAGCTCGTTCCGGCGGCGTTTTGGATTTGGAAGGTCGAGGCCGAATCAGTGGTCGTACTCTTTATGAGAGTGGTGGCTGCGCTGGTGAGGAGGTTAATGTTGCCGGTGCCGGCCTTGAGGTTGAGAGTGCTGCCGTCGTTGGTGGAGCCGATGGTGACGTTATCCTTGCCTGTGCCGCTCGCGCCACTGCCAATATTGATGGTTTGGGTATTGGCCGAGACATTAGCATTGCCGATGTTGATGGTGTTGTTTGCGGTGGAGTTGCCGACCGTGATTCCGCCGGTGTTGTTCGAGGTGCCAATCGTGTAGGTCGCGGCCGCTGCACCCTGGACTAGGAACGACGTAGTGTTGGTAGTGTTGCCGATAGTGACGCCGGTGGCCACACTGTTGCCAAGGCCAAGGGCGCCACTCGTGGCGTCAAAGTTGGCCGCCTGGCCGGTGCCGGCGATGTTGAAGTTGGCACCGCCCTGCTGGACGGTCGAGTTGTTGATGAAGCTACCCCCGGCGGTGGCGGAAGCGGCGCCTGTAACGCGCCACCGCGAGGCGCCGGAGTCGTATACCAGGGTGATTGAGGCGTCGGCCAGCAGGTTGATGTCTGCGCCGGTGCCGGTGAGGATACGGTTTGTGGCGGTGGAGCCGGCGCCTTGGTTGCTGATGACGGCGTTATTGGTGCCGGCGTTGACGATGGTGAGGATGCGACCATCGACCCCGCCGGCAATGCCCGTGATTGTTTGGGCGCTGGCGCCGGTGAGGCGAACGAGGGAAGACGCACCGAGGTTAGCGTCATTGGTGGTGCCGGTAGTACTAAAATCGGAAGCGCGCTGGGTGCGGAGTGAGCCGGTATTCGCGAGGGTGAGGTTGCCTTGGACCAAACCTGCCCCGCCAATTGTCACGCTGGTGGAGCCGGTGGTGTCGACGCTCAAAGCCGAGGTGGTGCCGGCGGCATTTTGGACCCGGAAGGCTGTAGCGGAGTCAGTGGCGTTTTTGAACAGCGCGCTGCCGTCGGCACCACTGAGGCTGGCCACGGTCGAAAGCGAATTCAGCGACGAGCCGCTACCGCCGGGGGCTGCAATCTGGAAGTTGAGGTTGCCGCCGTTACCCGTGCCCGTGCCTTGGCCGCCGGCAACAGCGACGCTAGCACCACCGACGTTGGCACCGGAACCGCTCGTGCCCTGGAGCGTAAACCCGGTGGGTGCGGTGCTAGTGACACCGTTACCGACCACCACCTGGTCAATGTGGTCATTAAACGGGTTGCCGTTGTCCGCGCCGATCACCAATTGATACGGACTGGTGGCGACCGCCCCGATACCAATCGCAATTGATTTGCCGACCGAGGTGTCGGCATTGTAACCGATAGCAATGCTCCCGAAAGCAGCGATTGCGTTGTTGCCCAGCGCGACGGCGTATTGGGAGCCTCCGTTGCCGTTATTGACGTCATTATCGGTACGGGCGCCTTCGCCGACGGCTACCGAGAAGTCCGATGCAAAGGAGCTGTCGCCAATAGCAACATTGTGGCCAAAGCCAATTTGGGTCGCGTTTTGGCCGATGGCGATGCCGGTATCGGCTGATGCGCCCTGGCCAATTCCTATTCCCGCGAGACCAGCGGTGGCTCCGGCTCCCACCGCAACGGCGCTAGCACCAGTGACGCTCGCGCCCAAGCCAAAAGCCTCGGCGTCGGTTTGACCTTGGGGGTTGGAGATGTAGGCATTGGTGCCTTGGAGCAGGATGTCGAGATCGGTGCCGGTGGTGAAGCTGCTCGTGGACAAGGTGGCTAGAGTCGATAAGGCATTAGGACTTGAGCCGCCGCCGGTCCCAGACAGGCTACTCTTAAATAGAATGCTGCCGCCTACGGCGCTGCCGGTGCCTTGGCCGCCGGCGATTGTCACATCTGCGCCGCCAGTATCGGCAACTGCGTTCGCTGAGGTGCCCTGGAGTGTGAAGCCGGCAGGGGTGCCGCTGGTGGTAACGCCGTTGCCAATGACGACCTGCGTGACGCTATTTGAGTTTGAGCCGATCACCATCTGGTGGGACGCGGTGGTGAATGAATCAACGCCAATCGCGATACTGTCGGCAACGGCAGCATTGGAGTTGTAGCCGATGGCGATGGAGCCACTGCCTGTCTGGGAGCTAGAGCCAAGCGCAACAGAGGAGTCGCCGGAGTCGGCACTGTCACCAAGTGCGACGGAGCGGGTGGCAGCATTGGAGTTGGAGCCGATGGCAGCAGCAAACTGGGCGCCATTGTTGACATGCGCGTTAAGCCCGAAGACTTCGGTGTCGGTGCCGGATTGAGGGTTCGAAATATAGGCGTTGTTGCCGGTGAGCAGCAATTGCACATCGCTGCCAAGCGTGACAGCCGCGGAGGTAACGGCCAGGTAGCTGGTGGAACCGGCGTTGTTTTGGACCTCGAGGAGGTTGCCGGTGATGGGGGTCGCATTGTCGCGGACGGTGAGGGCTCCGCGGGTGGAATCGAGGACGATTTCCGGAGTGGCGGCGCCGGTGTTGTTATAGGCTGTCTGGAGCGTGGCGCCGACGCCGGAGCAGTTGCCGGAGCTAGTACAAATGCTATACGTCCCCGCCGAGAGAGCTGGGAAGTTGAGGGTGACATTGGCTGTGGGAGCCGTAAAGCCGAGAGTAGTGGTGCCGGAGCCGTTGGTGGCCTTAATGACGCTCGAGGCATTTCCTTGGAGGGTGAAGGCGGCACCGGTGCGGCCGAGGTTAAGCGCACTGGCGTTGGTGCCACCAATGGTGACGGCGCCGGTGGTGCCCGTGCCGGTCTTGGAGCCGGAGTCGATGCTGATGCTGCCCGAGCTGGCATTGGTGCCGCCGCCGTCGCCGGTGACCACGAAGATGGAGCCGGTGGTGAAGCCGCCGCTGCCGCCGGCGATGCTACCGGTGTTGACCTGGACGTTGCCCGAGGTGCCATTGCCACCGGCCACGTTACCACTTTGTAAAATTACCGTGTTCGTGCTGCCGCCGGAGGTGGTTTTGTTGTTGGTGCCGACGGTAGCTGCTGTGCTTGAGCCGTCCCAATTGAAGCCGACGATGCCGTTTTCGTCGGGACTAAAGACGGCCAGCGTGGCTTGGTGGCCGGCATTGCGGTTGTCAAACAGGGAGATCACCCGAGCATTGGCATTGGCGGTGGGACTGCTGATGCCGGCGGCGATGATCTGGCCGTTGTTGCCGGGGTCGTCGTTGACGATGTTGAAGTGGCTGGGGATGTTGGTGCCGAGGGGGGTGACATATGCAACATGGCCGCCCGTCCCCGTCAATTGAAATACTCCTTGGACCTGCAAGCCGGCGGTGGCAAGCGTGGGCAGGCCGCCGACGCCCAAATTAACCCCCACCTCGGAATTGGCGGTGTCGACCGTAAAGAGGTTGCCGGTGGAGGAGTTTTGGACGTTGAACGCCGTGGTGGAGTCGACGGCGTTTTTAAAGAGAACCGAGCCGTCGGCGCCGCTAACGCTAAACACGGTACCGAGCGCGTTGAGCGTGGATCCGGTGGCTCCGGGCGCTGCGATCTGGAAGCTGAGGTCGCCGCCGGCGCCGCTGCCGGTGCCTTGGCCCCCGGCAATGGTGACGCCTGCGCCGGTGACGTTCGTGCCCACACCAGAGGTGCCCTGCAGCACAAAGCCGCTGGGACTGGCATTAGTGACACCATTACCGATGTAGGCAGTGGTAACGGGTGAAGCGTTGGAGCCGATAACGAGCTGATTGCCGGCAGTGGTGGTGGCGCCGTAGCCGATGGCGATGCTGCTGTTTTGGTTGATGGCGGCGAGAGTGCCGATTGCAACTGACTTCTGCCCTCCAACAACAGCGCCGTCACCCACCGCCACGCTCTCCTGTTGAGTGCTGGCGCCGCCACCCACCGAGGTCGAGAGGAACGCGGCGTCTGAGCCGACACCAATGGCGACCCCGTTGGTAGAGTTAACGATTGCTCCCTGCCCGATGGCGATGCCGCCGTTGCCGGCGTTGCCCTTGGCGCCCGCGCCGATAATCACGCTGTTGGCGACGACGGTTGAGGCGCTGTTGCCGATAACGACGGCGTGGTCCTGCGTAGTGCTGGCTCCGGCGCCGAAGACCTCACTAGCGGTTTGGCCCTGCGTGTTGGTGATGTGGGCGTTGGCCCCCTGGAGGATGAGGTTGACGTCGGTCCCTAGAGTGACACTGGTTGGCGAGAAGGTAGCTACCGTCGACAAAACATTGAGGCTCGAGCCCGCGGTGCCGGCGGCGGCGGCCTGGATGACGACGTTGCCGCCGGCCGCGCTTCCCGTGCCCTGGCCGCCGGCGATGGTAACGGCGGCGCCGGCAATGTTGGCGCCCAGCCCACTCGTGCCCTGGAGGGTAAAGCTAGTGGGTGCGGCGTTGGTGACACCGTTGCCGATGACTGCCTGGGTGATGCCGCTGCCGCCGGCGCCACCACAATTCGTGTCGTCGCCGCCAATGACCAGCTGGTTGTCGGCGCTGGTTGTGGCACAGTCACCCAAGGCTACCGAGTAAACATTGGAGGCGTTGGCACTAAAGCCGAGCGCTAAGGCCTTGCCGCCATTGGCGTAGGAATTGTAGCCGATAGCAATGTCTCTTGAGCTCTGGGCGATCGTGTGAGCCCCCACCGCTACGCCGTAATTGTTTGATTGCGCGGCGTACCCTACGGCCAGCGCCCCGCCGTTTGTTATGCCGGACACGTTGGCGGTGGCGCCAAAGGCCTCGGACTCGGCGGCGCCTTGCGGGTTCGAGATGGTAGCGGTAGCGCCCTGAAGCAAGAGGTTAACATTCGTGTCGAGCGTGACCGACGAGCCATCATCCAGGAAACTTGAGTTGCCGATGGTCGAGCCGGTGGCCGTGAATTTGACCACGCGGTTGATCGTACCTGAGCCGCTCACTCCCCCGCCGGTGCCCACGCAGTTGGCGAGGGTCAGCAAACACACGGTATCGCTGGCGCCGACGCCCGTTGGGATGGCGATAGCGGTGTTGGCCACTAGGGCGCTGCCAATAGAGATAGTGGCAGTCTGGCCGTTGCCGTCGTGGAGCACGAGCGAACCTTGCTGGCTGGTGGTGCCGAGAGTGCCTGAGCCGCCTTGGACCACCAAGTTCACTGAAGTGGTGACGGTGGTGCCGTTGTCGGTGATGGTGGAGTCGCCGACGGTCGAGCCGGTGCTGGTGAACTTGGTGATGCGGTTGTTGGTACCCGAGCCGCTTACGCCGCCGCCGGTGCCGACACAGTTGGCCAGTGTAAGGAGGCAGAAGGTGTCGCTCGAACCAACGGCCGTGGGAATGGCGAGGGCAGTATTGGCCGCGAGGGCGGAGCCCACGCTGATGGTGGCGGTTTGGCCGTTGCCGTCGTGGAGCACGAGCGACCCTTGCTGGGCGGCGGTGCCGACAGTGGCCGTCCCGCCTTGGACGGTGAGATTGCCGGAAAGGGTGAGGCCCGTAAAGGTCGGACTAGCGCCGGAATTGATGTTTTGGATGGTATTGACGGCTCCGCTTGCCACCGAGAAGTTGGTGGCGTTGAAGCTAGCGATACCCTTGGCAGCGGTGGTGGCGTTGTCGATCGTGATGGTGGCGCCGGCGCCGGTAGCGTTAGCGAGCGTGAGCGCCCCGGTTAAGCTATTGAGCTGCGTGACGCCTGAGCCGGTGGATGCACAGGTGGGGCAGGTGATGTTGCCGGCGGCGTCGAGAGCGATGAGGCCGGAGGCAGAAACCGCCACGGTGCCAGAGGCGTTGGGGATGGTGATGGTCTTATTGCCACTGGAAGCCGTGGCAAAGGTGAGCGAATTGGTGGTGCCACCATTGGTGGAGGTGAGACTCACCGCCGCGCCTTGCAGCGTCAGGTTCTGGCCCGTGGCCCCGGCCAAGAAGGCGCCGGTGGGCGTAATGGTGTTTACGGCCAATGTACCGCCGATGGTGACGGTGGAGCCGTTGTCCGAAATGATTGAGTCGTCGATGCTGTTGCTGCCGGTAAACTTGGCCAAATTATTCGTCACCCCGCCGGGTGTAGTGACGCCGCCGCCTACTCCCGCACAGTTACCGGCGGTGGAGCAGATGGTGTAGGTGCCTGCAGTGGCGGCCCGGTCGAACTGGTACACCACAGCGCCGGTGGGTGATCCGGTAAAGCCGACGGTGGTGGTAAATCCGCCGCCCGTGGCCGTGATGGTGCTTGAGGCATTGCCCTGGAGCGTGAATTGCTGGCCTGTCGCGCCCACCGTAAGCGCCGAGGCCGGCGTGATGGCCGTAAGGGCGGTGAGCGAAGTAATGTCGCCGTTGGCGCCGGAAGCAGCCGCGCCGAGGTTAGTGCGGGCGCCGGCCGCGGTAGTGGCGCCGGTGCCGCCGTTGCCAACGGTAAGCGCGGTAGTGAGCGTGACAGCGCCGGTGATATTGGCCGTGCCGGTGACGCTTAAGTTGCCACCCACGGTGATGAGCGTGCCATTGTCGGTAATGAGGCTATTGCCGAGGGTTTGGGCGCCGGTGAATTTGGGAACAGTGTTGGTGGTGCCGCCGGGCGTGGTGACTCCCCCGCCAGTACCCACGCAGTTGCCGGCCGTCGTACAAACGTCGTAGGTGCCGGCGGCGGCTGTGAGCAGGCGGTAGGTCACATTGGCCGTGGGTGCCTGGAAGGTGAGGCTGGTGACGCTGCCGCCATTGTTGGCCGTAATCACGGTGGTAGAGCCTTGCAGTGTGAGGGTTTGGGCAATGGCGCCCACCGTGAGCGCCGCCGACGGTGTGACAGCGTTGGTATTAACGCCGGCAAAGGTAGGCGTAGCCGCGGCGTCGATGTTTTGAGCGGTGTTGACGACGCCACCGGCGGCCGAGAAGTTGGTGGCATTAAACTGCGCGATACCCTTGGCGGCGGTAGAGGCGTCGTTGAGGGTGATGGTACCGGCGCCGGCGGTGGCATTGGCGATGGTGAGCACGCCGGTTTGACCGTTGACGCTCGCTACGCCTGAGCCGCCGCCGCCACACACGCCCCAGATGGGGTCAGTGGCGCCGGACATGAGGCATAGCCCCGCGCCGGCCGGCACCGCGACGCCAAGAGCACCGCCGCCCTGGCCGTAAAGCACGCCCTGCTGGGTGACGTTGCTCAGGCCGGTGCCGCCGTTTGGCACGCTTAGCGCGCTGCCTAGAGCGAGGGCATTGATGCTGGCGCCCCCGGTGAAGCTGGCCGGACCGGTCACGCTGAGATTGCCGCTGGCGGTGAGCAGCCCGGAAAACGTATTGGCTGCGGAAAAGGTATTGGCTTGATCGGTATGGGCCAAGTCGCCCGGCAGCTGGTTCTGAGCCAGGATAGTGTTCAGATTGGAGGCGGGCACAAAGTAGCTGCTGGGGTGGCCATCGAGCGTAGTCGCGTCAACGCCGGACAGGCCGGAACCCGAGCCCACGAACCCGCCGGCCGTTATGGTGCCGCCGATTGTCACGTTGCCGGAAACCTTGAGGTCTTGGCTGACGTTGAGGGCCTTTACTAGCAGGGTGTCGATGTCGGCAGTGGAGGCGGCCAGCACCGTGACCTGGAGCTGGGTTTGGGGGCCGGCGGTGTCTTTGAGCTGGCTGCGCTCGGTACTGGTGACGGCAGGAGAGGTGGGGCCAGATGGTGGAGTTTTTGTGGCTTGTGGACCAAATAATTTGACGGCGCCATAGCCAATTCCAGCTAACACCAAAATCGCCGCAACGGCAAAAATCGCCGGCCTCAGCCAAGGCTTGGGTTTTGGCTGAGGTGATGGCGGAGGAGGGGCAGGTTGGGCGATTTCTAAATCAGGTGGCATGTCCACTCACTTCACATCTATAATTTTACCTTTTTTGGCCTTGTAACCACAAGCTTTTTAAGCACAGTCTTAGCGTTTTTTGTCTGAATTGTTAGGCTAAGCGCTAATCTTAATTGTTTTGACAATTAAGATTATTGATCTTACATTTAAGATAATTAATGGATAAATTAGTCTTATGACTCCTGCTGGTGACACAAAGAATTTTCTCGACCTGTCCTATGACGAACTTGAGTCCATGAACCTCGCGGCGCGCAAGCTGACCGACCCCGAAAAAGCCAGGCAGCAGCATGTGGAATACTTGCGGGCCGAGCCGCGCCTCAAGGCTGTGACGGTGTGCTTTTCAAACATTGAAGGCCGCTTGCATATGCTCGATTACGATAAAAAGTTTTTGTTAGACTCGCTTGACAATTTAACCTTCGACGGCTCGTCGATTCGCGGTTTTAGTGAACTTTCCGAGTCGGACCTACGCCTGGTTTTGGACTGGACCAGCTTCACACATCTGCCGGCCGATGTGTTTGGCCCGGGTAAGGTCATCGTCTTTGCCAATGTGGCTGGGCGGGATTTGACGCCATACGAAGCAGATTTCCGGGGCCGGCTGCAGACGTATAGCCGTGAAATTAAGGCCAGCAAGGGACTAGAGGCCTTTATGGCGCCGGAGCTTGAGGGCTTTTTGCTCGAGGGTATCGACGCCGAGCAACTCTTTAAGACCACGGACGACTTTAAGCTCATTTCCACCGGCGGTTACTACCACTCTCTGCCGCTCGACCGGCTGCGCCAATTCATTGATGCCACAGCCGAGGCCCAGCGGGCGCTTGGCTTCAGAAATGAAAAAGACCACCCGGAGGTGGCGCCGTCGCAGTTTGAGATTAATTTCTCGTACACCGACGCCGTACGGGCCTGCGACCAGGTGCAGCTATACAAGCTGACCTGCCGCCAGATTGCCAACCGCCTCGGCATGACCGCGACGTTTTTGCCCAAACCGGTGCAAGGCATCAATGGCAGTGGCATGCACACCAACTTCTCACTGTCCAAAAACGGCAAGAACGCGTTCTGGGACCCCAAGGGTCAGGACGGCGTGTCGAAGCTGGCGTGGGATGTGATCGAGAAGGTGCTCAATCGCGCTCCGGAGATCTGCCTCGTGCTCAATTCCAGCGTGAATGCCTATCGCCGGCTCGACCCGAACTTTGAGGCGCCGAACCAGATTAAGGTAAGCGCCAACGACCGTGGTTCGATGATCCGCATTCCGTTTGGCAACGAGCGCTCGGCCCGGATCGAGATCCGCTCGGTGGCACCGGACACCAACCCGTATCTGCTGATGTTCACGCTGCTTAAAGTGGGCTTAGAGGACAAGAAACCAGCACCGGAAAGTGCCGACAAGCGCTCGCGGTTGCGGTTTTTGCCCGGTACGCTTAAGGACGCAATGCGGCTGTTTAAGGCCAGCGACTTGATGGGCCAGATCATGGGCGAAGACGTGAAAGAGAAGTTTCTTAGCTATAAGCAGGCCACGGCCGACCGCAACCCGCGCGAGCTCGGTACCGCCATTAAAGATTCCGAGATTCTTTACCACCACGAAGTGACGAACCAATATTTGTGGAATAAGTTTTAGCCGTTGGCCGATGCGGATTAGAACTCCCTTTTAAGAAAATGGTACAAGATGCGGCATTTATACTCGTGTCGCGAAAATGCAACGGCCTACATTTACTTTATAAGTAAAGTGTCAAACGTCTTTGACAACCGACTACTATTCGTCGTGCTGATGCAAGGTGCCGGCGTCGACTTCCATGATGCATTGGTTGGTCACCATGGTGAGGCCGTAGTCCTCAGCGAATTCTTCGGCGTCGCGGCTATTGGCGCCCTCAGCCAGCCAGACGGTACGGATATTGCCGCGGTCCATGATCTCCTGCAAGTGTGGCACCACCTCGGTGGGTTTACGGAAGATGTCGACGATATCAATGTGGATGGAATCGGGAATATCCATGAGGCTCGCATAGGCTTTCTCGCCGAGTGTTTCAGTAACATTGGGATTAATCGGAATCACGCGGTAGCCTTTGCGCTTGAAATAGTCGGCCACGCGGTAGCTATGGCGGGTTGGGTCATCGGACAGCCCAATGAACGCGAGCGTCCGGGCATCTTTGAGCAGCTTGTGGCTATCCACGACGTCGGCAATCACGGGCGCGGCCGCGGACCATTGCCAGTTTTCGAGCTCAGCTGGGTCGGCGCCCACGCGTGTAATGTAGTCGTGATGCTCCGAGAGGGCCTGCTCGTACTTAGTGGTTAGTTTCTGGGCAGTGGCCTCATCAATCGCCTCTTCGCGCTCGGCGGTGCGCAGCATTTCGATGGCCAGGTGGTAGCGGTCGGTATGGTTGCGCACCTGCATGTCGAACGGTGTGGTGGTGCCGCCTTCTTCCTGGTAGCCATGAACACTGAAACGGCCGGGGTTCTTAACGTTAAAGAGCATGCTTTTGACGGTTTCGGGATAGCCGTGGAAGGTCACAATCACCGGCTTGTCGACGGTGAAGTACTTCTCGGCATTGGGAATTTGCGAACCGTCTTCGCCTAGCGCCGGCGCGGCCGAGAGACGCAGCATATTCACAAACCGCACGCGGATCTGCGGGGCGTCGCGCTTGATGATCTCAATGGCGGCCAGCGCCTCTTTGGTGACATAATCACCGATGCCGACGACTACCAGATGTGGGTTCTTGTCCGAGGCAAATTCCCAGGTGCTAAGGCCGTCTACGAGGGCTTCCTTGGCCTGGTCGTATGTGAGCCAGCGCGGCTCGGGAGTCTTGCCGGCAGTAATGATATTCATCTGGTTTTTGGAGGCCATGGCCTCCTCCATGATGGCAAGCATGGAGTTGTCGTCTACCGGGTAGTAAGCCTTAATGAAGTCATTATGTTTCTCGAGCATGCCCGAAACGAAGCTGGGGTTTTGATGTGAGTAACCATTGTGCTCCTGGCGCCAGGCCGTGGAAGTGAGGAGGTAGTTCATGGAAGGAATATCCATACGCCACGGCATTTTACGAACCCATTTGAGGAATTTTTGGTACATGTGGGCCATGCTCGAGAAGATTTGGGCGAAGGCTTCGTAGGTGGTGAAAACCGCGTGGCGGCCGGTCAGAACATAACCTTGAGCCAGGCCGTGCATGGTGTGTTCCGAGAGCATTTCCATGACGCGCCCGTCGCGGGTGATGTCCTTGTCTTCGGGATTGTGTGGCCATACGAACCCGCGGGCTGTGGTCTTGAACACGTCGTCCAGGCGATTCGAGTAGGTTTCGTCCGGCGACATGAGCCGCAGGTTTTTGGTGGCGGCGTTGAGAGCAAAGAGTTCGTTGAGGTAGACGCCGGCCATGCGCATGGCATTGGATTGAATGAGCCCGGGACGCGTCATGGCCTTGGCTAGACTAGTGGCCTTGGGCTGCTCGAGCGGCTTATAGGCGTGGCCAAACATGTGGGGGTTGTTGCCCATGAGCAGCGACTGGTCTGGAACCACGGACAGCACTTCCGGCGCGAAGCCGGTTTTCGCGTCAAATAGTTCATCGAATTTGTACGAGCGCAGCCAGTCTTCGAGGAGCGCGAGCTCTTCGTCGTCGGTGCGGACGGTGGGCATTACGACCTGATGCGCGGCAATGGTGCCTTCGATTTTTTGACCGCGCAGTTCTTTGATGGTGGTCCAGCCCTTGAGGCTGCGCATTATGACCATCGGCCAGCGGGGCGCGAACTCCTCCCCGGCGCGGGCACGCTTCTGAATGCCCTCGATACGCTGGTAGCACGTTTCCATCACGTCGGCCATCACCTTCCCTTCTTCGTCTGCGGTGACGATGAACGGTTCGTAGCCGTAGCCGGTGAAGAGGCTGGTGAGCTCGTCGTCGCTCATGGCGCCGTAAATGGTGGGCCCAGAGATCTTGTAGCCATTGAGGTGAAGAATGGGCAGTACGGCGCCATTGGTGGCCGGATCAACCAGCTTGTTTGAATGCCAGGCCGCGGCCGTAGCGCCGGTTTCGGCCTCGCCGTCGCCGATGAGGCAGACCGCAAGGAGCTCCGGATTGTCGAGCACGGCGCCGTAGGCCGAAGCCAGCGAGTAGCCAAGCTCGCCGCCCTCGAGGATGAGGCCGGGCGTTTCGGGGCTGCAGTGGCTGGAGAAGCCATACGGCCAAGCAAACATTTTGCTTACATACCCGACGCCAGCTTCGTCGTTGGTAGCTTTGGGATAATATTTTTCAAGCGTGCCTTCAATAAAGAGGTTGGCCTGCAGGCCGGGCATGCCGTGGCCGGGCCCCAGCACAAACACGGCGCTTTGTTTGTGGCGCTTCACGACAGCATTGGCGTGCGCGTATACATAATTAATGCCTGGGCACGTGCCCCAATGACCAAACAATTTAGGCTTAATGTCTGCGGAGCGCAGCGGCCGGTCCAGCAGGAAGTTGTCCTGGAGATAAATCTGGGTGACCGACAGGTAGTTGGCCGCCCGAACGTACTTTCGGATGTTTTCGAGTTCAGTGGCGGTGATTGAAGTATTCATACCTACCAAATCTAGCCCGATCGGGCGGGTATGGCAAGTTTGCTAAGCATCCAGGCGGCGGTGTCACCGGGGGCGATTACGACCGGATTATGGCCTATATTAGGCAAAATCTCGAGGGACGCGTTGGGTAATTTTTCCAGCGCCGAGCGGATGTGGTCGAGCGGCACATAACGGTCGAGTTCGCCATAGAGGTAGTCTTGGCGGATGGCCTTGGTGGCATCGAGCAGTGGCTGGTAGCGGACCTCCACCATGCAGTGAATGAGTGACGAGCGAAAGGCCTGGAAAGTATTTTGCATGGACTGCTGGGTCATTTCGGGGGTGTAAATCCGGGAGAATTTGCTCGAGAGCAGGCGGCTGTGGCGGGCGGCTTTCCAGACCGGGCCCATGGCCAGCCGGGCGGCCGTGGGGCGCTCGAGAGCCATGCGGGCGTTGAAGCTGCGGCGCAGATAGAACCGGGCCTCGTCCGGCGTGTCGAAGTAAGGCGGGCCCACGCACAGGAGCTGCTTCACCTCGCCGGGCCAACGGCGGGCGTATTCGAGCACCAGGAGGCAGCCCATAGATAGGCCCGCCATGGCAAACGGGCCGGTGATGCCGTGGTGGGCGAGGGTATGATGGATGGCCTCGGTATGGGCCTCAAGCGTATATTCGATGCGGGGTTTGGGCGAGTCGCCGTAGCCGAGCAGGTCAATACTCACCACCTCATGGGTGCCGGCCAGGCGCTCGGCCACGGGTCCCCAGATGAGCGTGCCGCCGGCTGCGCCGTGGATCAGCACCACCAGTGGGCCGCTCCCCTGACGCTTCAGGCTGAGCAGATACGGGCCGGCGCTCATGCGGCTGCGAGTTTCAGCGCCAGCGCCAGGTTGTCGGTGGCCAGGCCCACGATTTGTTTGTCGGCCAGGTAACGGTGTAAAGCTTTGGGCGTGTTCGCGGTCCATATGAGCACGCCGATGCCAGCGCGGCTGACCGGACCCGTGACGAACCGGGCTAGCCGCCAGTTCACGACGGCATAATCGGCGCGGCAGGCGTGGAGGCGGGTCTGGGGACGGATTTCTGACCATCGGGTACGAATGAAGTTTTTTGGCTTTCGCAAGCCTAATATGAGAGCGGTTGTTACTTCCGGTGCGAGTTGCTTAACGCGCAGAACTGTCTGGTCGATCTTTGAGGCAAAGATGCTTCGGTGCAGCTCGCCGTGTTCGCTCACAAGTGCTAGCACCTCCTCCTCATAGCCAGACTCTTTTAGCTCAATAATGGCCTGCATCCGCCCGCGCAAGAGCTCGAGAGTATCGATGAGGGTCGGCACGTTCACACCACTGAGCCGCCGGAGTCCCGAGTGCGTGAGTTTGGATACGGGAATCCCGCCGGCCTCGTCGTCATGGAATACCACCATAGCATCGGTGGTGCGCCGGACGTCGAGCTCCACCATATCGGCGCCGAGTTCGATCGCGCGCTCAAAAGCCGCCAACGTGTTATTGGCGCCGTTTATGGTGACGCCGCGGTGGGCGATGATAAGAGGCCGGTGTTTCATGCTAGTGGCAGTATAGCAAAAAGCCCACTATTATGAGCTTATGCTTCGCAATCTCAAGCTCATTTTTATTCACGGTATCAATAACCAGATCACCAATTATTCACAGGGACTGTATGTGAAGGTGCTGAAGGCGACCGCGTTTCAATTGGCCCGGGCGGGCGCGAATGAAGCGGCGATCGAAGACGTCCTTATGCGCATCGTTCACCACGAAGTATTGTGGGCAAATCTCACGACCGACCTTACCGAGCGCTACTTACAGCTGGGCTACGGCCGGCCCAATGTGTTTTGGAACCGGTTCACGCGGCCGATCGACCCATTAGGCCTCCAGATTATGCAATACATCAAAGATAAGGGCGACAGGCAGTACGGGCCCATGAACATTTTGGGTGACGTGGACGCCAGCATGAACCGAATTTTTTCGGCGCAGGACCTGGGCGAAAGGCCACGGCACGAAGAGGGTCACCATGCAATCGTGATTGGCCATTCGCTCGGTTCGGTGATCGCGTTTGACTACCTCATGGGATTCCGTCCGCAGCATCAATTGCGCCACGACATTACCGTGCACAATTTCATTACTATGGGCTCTCCACTGCCGCTGTTTATTTCGGCTATGGGCCACCCGGACTCGGATCTGATGCTGCCACCGGCCGTGCGCAAGTGGACCAATATTCTGTCGCCGCGGGACGCTATTGCCCGGTCGCACGTGCCGTTTTTCCACCAGATTCCCATAGAGGAGCACTGGGTGCATACCAACTTCGGGCCGGTGGCGGCTCACATTGCGTATTGGAAGGATGACGTGACGGCGCAGATCATCGCCCAAGAGGTTTTGATCGCACTGGGCCTCATGAAATAAGGAGCCCGGAGGCTCCTTGAATAAGTGCTTGGTGGAGCAAGAAGGCTTTAGACCAACTTGCCCCCTGGTGGAGCTGGAGGGATTCGAACCCTCGACCTCTGCAATGCGAATGCAGCGCTCTAGCCAACTGAGCTACAGCCCCGCGCCTAGGTAGTTTTGGACTGATCTATTGTGCCCGGTTTTGACTCATCAGTCAATTTCGGGGCAGGCTTGGCAGGAGTGGTGGTAATATGCGTCTGGCCGGGTGTCACGGGCAGGCTAAAGGCGATGCTCGTGCCCTTCCCCTCTTCGGAAGCCTCGAGCCAAATGTGGCCACCCATGCGTTCGACCAGCAGCTTGGAAATGTAGAGGCCGAGGCCCGAGCCCATGTTTTCGTCGCCGGCTTGGGTTTGCTGGAAGCTCTTAAACAGCGTTTGCTGGCCGTCTTTGGAAATGCCGCGGCCAGTATCGGTAACGGTGATGGCCACCACCGCGGGCGAGGCCTCGGCCGAAATGGTGATGCCGCCGGTTTCCGTGAATTTCATGGCGTTGCCAATGAGGTTGTAGATAATCTGCTGAACCTTCTCGCCGTCGGCCAGGACCTGGGGCAGCGCCGGCGGCAGCTCAGTCTTGATATAGAGGTTTTTCTCCTTGCCCAGGGCCTGAAGCTCGCCCACGGCGGCTGCCACCGGCTTTTCAATGCCGATCGATTCAATCTTCATTGGCATCTTGCCACCTTCGAGCCGGGCAGCGTCGAGGAAGTTGGTGACGATCTTGATGAGGCGCACGCAGCTTTCGTGGATATCGTTGGCCAGTTCCTTAAGCTTGGTGTCGTTCTTGGGCCCATACACCTCTTGAATCATTGAGCTGTTGCCGAGCATTGCCCATAGTGGGGTGCGCAGCTCGTGTGAGGCAATGGAGAAGAACTCGTTTT
>DATAMV010000211.1:0-2052 GCA_036266515.1 Candidatus Saccharimonadia bacterium | reverse complement strand
GTCCGCGAAGTAAAGCGAGCGCGGGTGCTGGTAGAAAAAGCTGGTTCGTATGAGGACAAGCTGAAGAAACTCTCAGACACGGAGCTCAAGGGCATGACCGCTAAATTTAAGGAACGCCTGGAGGGCAAGGAGTCGCTTGATGACCTGCTGCCGGAGGCGTTTGCGACCGTGCGCGAGGCCGCGCGGCGGGTGATTGGGCAGCGGCACTTTGACGTGCAGCTGATCGGCGGTTACGAACTGCACTCCGGCAAGATTGCCGAAATGCGCACTGGTGAAGGCAAAACCCTGGTGGCTACGGCGCCGTCGTACCTGAACGCACTTAGCGGTAAGGGCGTGCATGTGGTGACGGTGAACGATTATCTGGCCAGCTTGCATGCGGGTTGGATGGGCCAAGTGTATCGGGCGCTTGGTATGACAACGGGGGTAATTGCGCATGAGGCGTCCTACATTTATGATCCCGAGTACAACAGCGAGGAGCACGGCGACGAGCGGTTGAACCACCTGCGGCCGGTGACGCGCCAGGAGGCATACCGCGCCGATATCACCTATGGCACGAATAATGAATTTGGCTTTGACTACCTCAGAGACAACATGGTGGATGACCTTTCCAAGATGGTACAGCGGCCGCTCCACTACGCCATCGTGGATGAGGTTGACTCGATCTTAATCGACGAGGCCCGCACGCCGCTTATTATTTCGGCGCCGGCGCAAGACGCTACCGACCGGTATTACGAGTTCGCACGGTTGGCCTCGACGCTCAATCCTGAGACCGATTACACCATCGACGAAAAACTCAAGGCCGTGTCGCTCACCGATGAGGGCATTGAGGCGATTGAGCGGGCGCTGGGTGTGGACAATGTGTATGAGGCCGGCCGGATCGAGGATGTGCACCATATCGAGCAGTCGGTGCGGGCGCGGGCACTGTACCTGCGCGACCGAGACTATGTGGTGCGCGACGACGAAATTATCATCGTGGACGAGTTTACGGGGCGCTTGATGCCGGGTCGGCGTTGGAGTGAAGGCCTGCACCAGGCAGTAGAGGCAAAAGAGGGGGTGACCATCCAGCAGGAGTCGCTAACGCTGGCCACCATTACGTTCCAAAATTATTTCCGGTTGTATCAAAAGCTTTCGGGCATGACCGGTACGGCCAAGACCGAAGAGGAAGAATTTGGCAAAATTTACCATCTGGATGTGGTGACGATTCCGACGCACCGACCGATGGTACGCAAAGACATGCCGGACCGCATTTACAAGACCGAGGACGGTAAGTTCCGAGCGGTGGCCAAGGAAGTAGCCGGATATCACGAGAAGGGCGCACCGGTGCTGATTGGTACAGTGAGCATCGCAAAAAATGAGCTGCTCAGTAATTACTTGAACCAGTTGGGCGTGCCGCACCAGATTTTGAATGCTAAGAATAACGAGGCGGAAGCGGCGATTGTGGCTTCGGCTGGTCGGCGCGGGGCGGTGACGCTTGCGACCAACATTGCCGGCCGTGGTACCGACATTATGCTCGAAGAGGGTGTAGACAAGCTTGGCGGCTTGCACGTGATCGGTACCGAGCGGCACGAGAGCCGGCGCATCGATAACCAGCTGCGGGGACGTGCCGGCCGGCAAGGTGACCCGGGCATGAGCCAGTTTTATGTGAGTCTTGAAGACGACCTCATGCGCATTTTTGGCTCGGACCGCATCGCCAGCATTATGGACACTCTGGGCCTAGATGATGAGACGCCGATCGAGAACAAGCTGGTGAGCCGCAGCCTTGAAAGCGCGCAGAAGAAAGTGGAAGGCCACAACTTTGATACCCGCAAGCAGCTCGTGGAGTACGACGACGTTATGAATCGCCACCGTGAGGTGATTTACGGACGGCGGCGCAAAGCGCTCGCGGCCGAGAGCTTGCGCGAAGACATTATGGAAATGATCCGCAAACAGCTTGAGGTGATGGTGCAGGTGCACACCAATGCCCGCACGAACGAAATTAACCACAAAGAGCTCTATGAGGCGGTTTCCACGATCTTGCCACTTTCAGATGAAGCGACGAAAAAGCTCAGATCG
>DATAMV010000210.1:0-4729 GCA_036266515.1 Candidatus Saccharimonadia bacterium | reverse complement strand
CGGCTGGCAAGAACAAATCTGGGTGGCGACGGCCAATGCGACAGGTTCGCAGGCGGTTGCGGTTACGTATTCGGCAAACGCATCCACCACCGAGCTGATCGTCGACTCGCTCACATCTGGTCTGGGCGCGGGTGGAACATGGTCGACGGTGGCGGCTGGAACCATAACCAATGCCAGTCCTGGAAACAATAACATGGTAATGCCGTCGTTAACGTCCACGGCGGCCGGCGAAGCTTACTGGGGTTACGCTGCCGGAACGGGTACCTCAACGGGTGGCTCGACGGGTGGCTTTACGTTCTCGTCGCCCGGTACCTTTGGCGCCACGGTAGGGCTTAATGCTTCACTGGCGGCTGGCACTACCTATGCGCCGGTAGCTACGCAGACGACTATCAGCTTTTCGGAAACCGGCGGCATTATCGCTCAGGCAAGCGCGGCGTCCGGAGGTTCATACATTAATAACAGCACCTTGACCCAAGCGGGCAACTTTAACGTGCAGGCGGCCACCTCGGGTAGTGTCGCGGGCGTACTGCAGGCGAATGCGGCCGGTACCGGCGACATTCTCGATTTGCTCAACGGTGCTGGAACCAAGATGGCCACCGTGTCATCGGCTGGGCTTTTGGCGCTGACGCCGGCTAGCATCAGCACTACCGCCTCAGCTGCATCGATTGCAGCAACCAACAATCCCTCGGCCGGCGGTACCCAAACCGGGCTAAATGTGGCCATTACGAACAGCCCAACCAGCGTTTCGAACACCGCGGTTGGTGGGTCGATCAGTGTGAGCGACTCGTCTACGGTTAGTACGAGTGGCGGTAACGTACTTCAAGGTCTTAAGATCGCGGTCAGTGATACTGCTGTTAGCACTCAGAGAGGGGGATCACAAGGCCTGTTTGTTGACTTGTCGGGTACGACGAACACGAGCGTATTAGGAGCGTCGAGACCGACAGCCATCTTGGTAAAGACTCCGAACGTTACTACTCAGTCTGGTTACATTAGCTACGCCATGGACCTGCAGAACGCTAGTGGTACGTCATTGTTTAAGGTTGATAACTCCGGTGCGGTAAATATTGCTGGGCAAACCCTTCCAAGTGCCACGGCTGGTGCAAACGCTCTTACGGTGACGGCCGGCAATGGTAGTGGTAATGCCGGCAGTGGTGGTTACGGCGCCAACATCACCGGCGGCAATGGTACGGCCGGTTCACCGGGCGCCGGTGGTACGGCCGGTTATGGTTTGACTGCTACGGGTGGTACGGGTGGTGCGGGCTCGACGACGTTCGCTGGTGCCGCCGGTGGCTTAAACAAGCTCCAGGGTGGTGTAGGTGGCGCGAGCGGTACGGGTAACGCTGGTGCCGGCGGCGACATCCAGCTCATCGGCGGTAACGGTGGCAACACCACGAGCACCGGTAACAACGGCGCCGGCGGTAACATTCTCCTGCAAGGCGGTTCGCCTGGTACGGGTGGTAGCGGTACCTCGGTGGCCGGTGTGGTGACGGTAAAGAATCTCACCGACAGCACCACGGCCTTCCGGGTGCAAAACGCGGCCGGTACTTCTACGCCATTTAGCGTCAACACGAGTACTACAACCGGCACAACGACGGCGGCCGTGACGGCCATTGCTGCTGGATACGTGGGCATGACGATCCAGGGTGTGGCTAGCCAAACGGCCGACTTAATGCAGCTGCAGGATTCGACGGGTGCGGTTGTGAAGCGGATGGATGCTGCCGGTAATACGTACCAGCTTGGTAACCTCGCAACTGCGTTTGGCGGTTTGGGAACATTTAGCAACTTGGCTGCCTTTAGTGACCAGATCAACAACTGGACGCTTACGACTATCACTGCGGCTGCCAACGACGCTACCAGCAACCCGGCTCCCGATGGGCTGACTTCGGCCGACAAGTTAACGGCCACCGGTGCGAACGCAACCGCACAGTACAACTGTATAGCGGCGGGATGCCTCACCAACAACGGGACCTATACCTTTAGTATTTGGGTCAAGACCAACAGCACCACCCAGCCTATCCAGCTACGCATTGACGCGACTGGCTCAACGCCAACCACCGGTACGGCTGCTAGCTTTACTGCTACTACCACTTGGCAGCGGTTTAGTGTGACGCAGGTGGAGACCGGCACGCCGACGGCCCTTAAGCCAACACTTGTGATCGTGAACAATGGTGGCGTGGTAGTGGCATGGGGTGGCCAGCTTAACGCCGGCTCGACTGTGCAGCCCTATATGCGCACCGGTAGCAGCTCGAGTGCCACAAATGGCCACGGTTTGGTGGTGAACGGTTCGTCGCTGTTTGATTCCACCGGCTCAAGCGATATCGCCCTCAAGGTTGAAGGTGACGGCGCCAGCTCGCAGGACTTACTGGAAGTGGCGGGGGCGAAGTTTAAGGTTACTTACACCGGCTCGACCACAGTCGCGGTTGGCACTAACCTTGGCGGCGGTAGTGATCCGGGTCTTACTGTGTCGACGGCGGCTGCAGGTAGCGGTGCGGGTGGTGATGCCTTAACTGTGAATGCGGGCGCCGGTGGAGCGGGCAGTGGTAGCAGTGGTAGCACAGGTGGTGCGGGTGCCGTCATTACGGGTGGAGCCGGTGGTGCTGTCACCAGTGCGACTACGGATACTGGTGGTACGGGTGGTGCGGTTTCGCTGACCGCCGGTGCGGGGGGTGCACTTACTACTGCTACTTCGGGTACTAACGCCGGTGGTACCGGTGGCGGTGTGACGATCCAGGCCGGCGCGGGTGGTGCGAGCGCCGCCACGGGCGCAACGAACAGCGCCGGCGCAGGTGGTGGCATCACCCTTATTGCAGGCTCCGGTGGTGCGGGTACGACTTCGAACAACAACTCGAACGGTGGCACGGTGCTGTTGCAGGGTGGAGCGGCCGGCACTACTGGTACCGGTGCGGCTGGTACGGCGGGTGGCGTGACAGTCAAGAACCTGGGCGACTCAACTGCGGCTTTCCAGGTTCAAAACACGGCCAGTACCAATGTCTTCACGGTCGACACGACCAACAAGATCGATACGACCTTAACCCTAAACACCGGGACACTGGCCGGCAACCGGCTGTTTACCGATAGCTTTGAATCAAACTCTTTTGCTGAGTGGGACCAAGGTGTGACTGGGGTGGCCGCGGCCATAGACAGCACGATTAAGCACAACGGCAACTACAGCGCCAAGTTCCAGATGGCTAGCTCCAACTCGTATTACTGGGCACACATGACCTCGACGACCGGCAACATTTATGTGCGCGGTTACGTCTACATCTCGGGGCTGTCGGGTTCCGGCGGTACATTCGTCAACCTCTTCGGCGTCAACCCGGCGGCTGGCATGACTAAAGGCTACGACGCAGAGGTCCAGCGTAGTGATGGTAAGCTCTACATCTACGACGGCGGGGGTCTCACCAATGTCGCTACAAGTGGGACTATCACGCAGAACGCTTGGCACAAAGTTGAGTTTCGTACCACAACTTCTTCGGGTGGGACGTTGCAGGCTTGGCTCGACGGCACGCAGGTTCTAAACACGACTACGGGCGGCGCGTTAGTTGGAGGTTTCTTGCAAGCTATTGTGGGCGACGATAATGCGGCTCCGGCTGGAAACACTTTCTACATTGATGACCTTTCGATAGACGCTACACCGACCACCACGGCTGATGACGGCGGGCTTAATGTCCAGGACGGCTTGCATGTAGGTGGCTCGTCGAGTCTTGGTCAGACATTCGTGCAGGCGCACTCGGATTCAACGGTTGCGTTCCAGGTACAAAATGCGGCCGGCTCGGGTCTCCTGGCGGTTGACACCGTGAATAGCCAGGTGCTTTTGGGCAAGGCCGGGGCTAGTGGTATTGACGGCAAGCTATTGTTTAACGATGCGGCCGGTGCACACACGGTGACGCTGCAGGCGCCGGCGAGCGATCCGGCCTCGAGCTTTGCGATGACGCTGCCAACGGCGGTGGGTGCGAACGGTGACTGTCTCAAGCAGTCTGGAACGGGTGCAACCATAGCGCTGGCGTTTAGTGCTTGCGGTGGCGGTGGTTCGACGCTTCAGACGGCTTATACTGCCTCAACCGGTGGTACGACGGCAGAGCTTGTTGTCCCTGACACCACCCGTAAGGGTATCGATATCCAAGACCGCGACACCGGCTCGGGTGGCACGATTGGCGCGTCCGAAAGTTTGCTGGCTGTGCGGGCGTCGGCAGCTAATGGTAGCCTTGGGGCATCGGTCTTAAACGTCGAGGCCGGCGGGAATGTCGGTATTAACATGGCGAGTACTTCAACCGGGCCAACGCTGCTTTACGACCTGACATTTGGTAGTGCGGCGAACCGTACGATTGGTGTTGATATTGCCTCCACGGCGCATAGTATTACCCTCCACGGTGGCAACACCTCGACTTCCGGTAACTTTGGTGGCGACGCCAGTCTGCAAGGTGGTTCGGACTCGGGCAACAGTACGCCGGCAACTGTTATTGCCAGGGGCAGCCAGCCCACGCCGGTTGGCTTTACTGGTGGCAATGTCGAGTTGCAAGGCGGCAAGACCGGGGCGTTCATCCGCGTTGCGGGCGCGGTCGGTGCCTCGGGTGTAACTGACCCGGCTGGTATTTTGCTACAGACCAGTGCCCAATCCGGTGGCTCTAGCAACACTGCCGGGGTGGTGGTGCAGAACCTTACTAACTACGCTTTTGGCTTTGATGTTCAGAACGCCAGCGGTAACTCTATCTTCTCGGTGGACACGAAT
>DATAMV010000209.1:0-7103 GCA_036266515.1 Candidatus Saccharimonadia bacterium | reverse complement strand
CAGGACGGCTGCCCGCGTAGGCTAAGCCCATTAATAGGCAGGCAACTGCGACAACTGCAATTCGGATCTTCACGCACGCTCTCCCACAATGCTCTCTGGACTCTCAGCATATCGCTTAGAGGCGCGTTGGCAAGCATGAGCGTTTTAGTGAGCGAGGATCATGGCGGCCACGGCAATGCCGACCAGGTGATAACCCTGGTCAATGAGATAGAGCTTTTTGGATCCGTTCTGGAACGAGCTGTTTATGAGCGCGGTGGTGGCCGCAAATCCAAGCCATACTTTGATGCCCAAAGCTAGGCCGTGCAACCAGCCGGCTGTGCCGGTGGCCCGAATGAAGTACGCCTCCACGATCACGAGCACCAAAATGCAGATGAAGGTGGTGATCATGGCGCTGGCTGCCATATTACGGTCGGCCTTTTTCATTTTAATTTCGTTCATCCAGGCCTTGGCGAACAGGACCGGTGAATACCAAACCGCGCCAATGCCAAAGTAGACGGCGGCGGCGATGACAATCCACCAAAGTGAAATGCCGAATAGCATCGAAATTATTCCTTGCTTATAGCCTCAGAATACTCTTTTGTGTACCCCGCGCAACTGGTGCAGACAGACCTATTTGGCGAGGGCAGCGCGTCCATTCTTGAGCGTGGCCGTCCACCATGACAGCTCTTTAAGCACAGTACCCAGGGCGGCGTCGGGACTGACGGGGCTTTCGGGGTCGCCGGCGAAGTGGCCGTCTTCATCAATTTGGCTGGTAGCGCCGATCAGCGCCACTGCCTGCGGCACCACTGCGGCGCGCGCCTCGATCAGGATGCCCTTGAGATGCTCGGCCGCGCGGGCGCCGCCGACGGTGCCGTGCGACACGATGGCGACCGGCTTCTTGGCCATTTCAAACTTCAGCACATCCAGCGCGTCTTTGAGCACGCCGGGAACCGAGTGGTTGTATTCGGGCGTTACGATTACAAAGCCGTCGGCTGCGTCTACTGACTCAAGCCACTTAGCTACGCCTTTGGAGAGTTTGCGATCGGGGTTGAAGCGCGGGCTCACTGGCTCATTAAAGTGCATGAGACCGAAGTCGGCCAGGTCGACCAGTTTTACTTCCATATCGGGTTGCTCGGCGGCTTTCGCAGCTACCCATTTGGCAACGCGCTCGCTGACACGTCCCGGGCGGACGGTTCCAATAATCACATTGATCTTCATACTGTGTACTCCTCTCATGCGGTGATAATTCTCTTTACTTAGTATAGTTGTGAACTTTAAAAAGTAAAGTGCTATAATACGGGTATGTACGACGTGAGTGCTTCAGAACACGGAGAAGATTGTGGCATTGCCAAGGCCTTAACGGTTATTGGCGGCAAATGGACGCTTCTGATCATCCGCGACCTCCTCGATAACCCCTGCCGGTTTAGTGAGCTTGAGGGTTCGCTTGAGGGAATTTCACCGCGGACGCTGGCAATCCGTCTCAAAGAACTCGAACACGATGGTGTGCTCAAGCGCGACTGTAGTGGTGGTGAAGCTCACCCCATCTACCGGCTGACCGACAAGGGCCGGTCGCTGTCGGTGATTTTGGACCAGATGCGAGCCTGGGGCAACGCGGCCGTGACGGTTAGTGCCACTGAGGATTAACGAGCAAAACGATCCCCACCGCGGTAAATGCAAATGAGCCGAGTTTGCGGCGCAGCGAGTGCTCGCGGAAATAGGTGTGGCCAAACAGCACAGCCCACAGGAGTGCAAATGTGCGTTTGAGCGCGATCACCACCGAGGCCGGCGCGAACTGAATGGCGTAGCTGCCCAAGACCGCACTCAGGCCGCTGGTAAACGCCTGTGTGCCGCTGACCGGACGAAAGAGCAGCTTCAATGCCTGGAGGCCATGAGTAGCGCGGCGGTAGCCACCGATATAAAACACCGATAACACCACGCTCATAACGATGGCCTGCTCAACCGGTACCGAGTTGTAATGAGTAATGTCGAACTTGTACAACGAGACGGTGGCCACCGCCACAAACCCGCTGAGTGCAGCCAACCAGGCGCCGCGGCGGCCGGCCGGATTGTGGTGGAAGGCAAACATGAGCGCGAAGAACATCACGAGGACGCCGCCAATCTGGATGGGCGTAATGTGATAGCCGAGAGTGATATCGACAATGAGTAGGAGCGGGATGCTTACGAGCCGCAAGAAGCCAACGGTACTGCGCTCGGCCTTGATAATTGCCTCCACGTTTAAGTAGGCCATGAGCACTTCGAGCACGATACGCACCGAGAGCGTGGGCAGTGAGCGCACATCGAAGTGATTGTGCGGCGCCCAAAACGCGAGCGCAATCATTACAACCGTACCCCAAAACAGCTCAAGAAAACCGAGATGGTAAATGGTCTCGCGGCGGCGGCGGACTGAGCTTTTGCCGATGGATTGAGAAATTTCCTCGGACAATGTCGAACTAAGCACAAGCAGGAGTGCAAGCATAAGCTCATTATGCCACGGGTGGATGGAGGGGGCTAATCGTGGATATAGGCGACCACCCGGACCGGTGCGCCGTCGAGATCCAAGCGAACCGGCCAGGCATACACATTGAAGGCTTTGCCGGCCAACGCCTCAAGCCCGGTGAGATTCTCAACGATGAGCACGTCGCCGCCGAGCAAGAGGCGGTGAATGGGAAATGGATGCTCGTCGGGGCCATTCATGTCCATGCCTACTACACTAACGCCTTGCTCCACGAGATAACGTGCCACGTCCTCAGGGATATGCGGCGAGTTTTTGTAATAGGCAGAATCATGATAGTGGGCACTCATTCCGGTATGTAGTAAAACAATATCGCCGCGCGCGATGCCAAGCTTGCGGATGGCCGTCAGATCGAAACCGGCGCGCACATCTACGTAGCGCCCTCGCCCGGCGAAGCGTTCAAGCGGGTAGGCGCCAAGCGTCTTGCCGCCGGCGAGCATGTGCGCTGGGGAATCAATGTGAGTGCCGACGTGTGTAGGCGCTGTCACCACATGATCTAGCCACCCGTCGGCTTCGAGCGCGCCGGCCGGCTCAATCTTGACATGCGGATCGCCCGGATAAACCGGCGTCTGGACGTTTAAGGGAACTGATAAATCGATATACACACAGGCATTTTAGCAGATGTGACGGTTGGATGGAGGCAAGCACAAGCGTTATAATGAGGCTATGGATGAGCCCATTACCCCGGTACCGCAGGACGACCCCGGAGAAGCATCCGGCCCAAAGCATCATATCCACTGGTGGATGATTGAGGCCGTAAGTGTGGTGATTGTGGTTGTAGTGGTAGCAATGGCAGCCTGGCAGCTGGGCCGCGGCTCAATTGCTACCCCGGCGGCCAACCGGCAGGCCGGCAGCACACCCAGCCCAAGTGCGGCCCCGAGTTCAGAGGCTGCCGCCACCACACTCACGCTTTCGGCGACCAAAAATTACGGCGATAAATACGCCAATGGCCTTTTGCCGGTGGGCGATAGCAAGTACACCACCAGCGGCAGCAAGAAGGGCTACGTGTATGTGTGCAACGCCAATTTCGTGCCAGCCGGCCAAGCCGGGGCGCAGAACCGGGGCCCGTGGTTTACCAATAACAACACTCAATACGATATTAATAAAAAGAGTCACATTGCCGGCAGTGTCAGCTGGACGCCGTCTTTAAGTGTAACCATGAGTGGCGGCAAGCGCGTCATTACCACCAATGACCTGCCCGATCACAAGACCGGGGTATTCCCAGTGGCGGCCAGCGATCCGTCCCGTGCCTACGACGCCAATCCCAACACGATTAAGAGCCAGTCCCTCACGTACACGCTTGATGGGGCGCCCAAAGCCGGCGATCCGTCGTGTGTCGGCGGCGAGGTGGGCGTGATGCTGACGGGCGTGGCGCTGTTTGACGGCTTTGATGCGGGCGGCCGTGACGCCGGGGCGTGGGAGATCCAAGACGGTTGCGACGGCCACCCCCAGGACAAGGGCGAGTACCACTACCACACCCTGAGCAAATGCATTACCACGGCCACAGTTGACACGGTGATTGGCTATGCACTTGATGGCTTTCCGATTACCGGGCCGAAAGTCGCGGATAACAATATTCTCACTACCGATGATCTGGACGAATGCCATGGCATCACAAGCCAGATTACGCTCGATGGCAAGAAGGTTACGATGTATCACTACGTGATGACGCAGGACTTCCCCTACTCGGTGAGCTGCTTCCGCGGCACAGCCATCAAGGCGCCGGGGCTGCCGGAAGGGTCCGGTGGTGGTGGCGCTCCCACTCCCCCGCCGTCAGTCACACCGCCACCGCACCAAGGCCTGCCGCCTACGCCCCTGCGCTAGCAGTGCTGAGCTGCTCGACTACGCGCTGGCTGCTCCAGGCAAAGGCGCTCAGCACCAACACGGCAACGGCAGCTTGGCCAATACCCGGCCGCAGATAGCCGGCGATCTGCAGGCCGGCTAAGATGAGTACGACGATTTGGCCAGTGACGAGCCGGCCATAGGCAGAGATCCAAACGCGCTGGCGGGGCCAGCTCTTGGCGGCGCGCAGCCGCCACAGCAGCATCCCGGCGGCCGCGGCCAAAAAGCCGTAGGCGGCGGCCAGTAGCGGCGAGCGCGGATAGAGCCAAGCCAGGCCGCCGATGCCGGCAAGTGTGTGCCCGCTCAGTGCCAGCGCGATTACGGCATTTGACCCGTGGCGCAAAAGAAAGGTGCGTTTGCCAAATTTAGCGTCGCCCAACACGTCTCGGTAATCTTTGAGGCTTACCCGAGCCACAAACTGCGCGTAGCAGACCGCCACCAGCTGGCCGAAGCCGGCCGTCAGTGGCCCACCCGCCGCCACAGCACCGAGCGTCATGGTATAGGCCACATAGCCGACGGGCAGGAGCACCAGCGCGAGCGCGCCGCGGCCGGCAACACGCAAGGGTGGCAGCGAATACACAATATTTAGTACGAGCAGCAGGCCGGCCAGGATCACCGCGCGCGGACCGAGGGCGTAGGCGGCAGCGAGCGTGACGGCCGTGGCAAGACCGGCCGTGAGTACCAGCACCCGCCGGGACATCCCGCCGGTAACGAGCGGCCGGTCGGGGTCGCTTTTGAGATTAATCTGGTCGATGGCGTAATCACTAAGGTCATTGAGCGAGGTGGCGTGCACGTACCAACCGCCCACGGCCACAAGACCCGCGGCCACCAGCCACCAGCGAGTAGTTACTCCCCCACCCGCCACGAGCAGCCCTAGCAGAAAATTAAGGCTTAGCAGAAGGTAGGTTGGCACCCGTAGCAGGCCGCGCAAGGATTTGAGATATTGGCTTACCATCAGTAATATTAAGTATATATGCGGATTGACCCCACTAGTAGTAGACCGCTCGCGTTCATTGGGCCTTCGGGTTGCGGTAAATCGGCGTTGCTCGCTGAGCTGGCGCGGCGCGGCTTGATCCAAGTGACGCCGACTTGGACCGACCGGCCGCGGCGTAGTGGCGAGAGCGAGCTGGAACACCGCTTCGTAGATGTCGCCACCTTCGACAAGCTGGCCGCGGCCGGGACATTTGCCGAGGTGGTGCAGCCGTTTGGGCTGCCGCACCGCTACGGCATGGCGCCGCTAGAGGCCGAGACCGGCCTGCTCGTAGTGGTGATGGTGCGGGCGCCGTTTGTGGCCCGGTTGCGCGAATATTATCCCGGCACCGTGGTGTACCAGCTCGAGGCATCGCCGGAATTTGCCCGGGCGTCCGTAGAGGCTCGCGGAGACACCGAGGTGGGCACGCGGCTGAGCGGCTTTGAGGCTGAGATTGCCCAAGGCCGGGCGCTCGCCGACCGTGTGTTTACCAATAGCGGCCAGGACCTAAATAGCCTGGCCGATGAGGTTATGCGGGCGCTGCGGTCCGACGGGCTGCTTTAAGCTACAGACATTTTGAGCTGGTGAGCTGACAGTAGCGGTCGGAAATAATAAACGACAAAATGAACCAGACTATAAGCCCAGGGACCGCACCGCCGAGGAAGGCCCCCAGAATCATGAGATAGCGCAGCCATTTGGGAGTCGGGTGCATGCTCTTGGCATTGTTCCACGACAGATAGGCCAGGCCAAATGCGCCCGCGGCGATAAGAAGTACGATGAGGTTGCCGTTGGATACCCAGAGACTTGCCGCGCCAATGAGTCCGAATACTATCGACCCGATCGGTGTGGTGGTGGTTTTAGCTTGAGACGGATCGGTTTCACTGGACATGCGTGAAGCAAAGGCAATACCGCCCAAGATCATGACGCCAAGCCCAATGATATTTGCGAAAGAGCCAACGGACTGGACCGCTTCTGGACTGTCCATTGCCTGCACAGACAATGCCAGAGCACCCATAACGGCAGCCCCGGCGATCGCCAAAATGAAAACGATTTTGGTAACCGTGCGGCCTTTTTGCGATCTGAGCAATGAGCGCTTGCGCTTCATGAGCTAACCATAACAAATTTGACCTGGGTTTACTATTGTAAAGCCGCAATCACGGCAAAGGGGATGGCAAGGTTGTCGGAGCCGCGCGGGGCGGCCGCTTCGGCCACGGCCACCAGCACGGCCGCGGCCAGTGCCCGGGGCCACTCGATGATGCCGGCGGCTGCAAATCCAGCGCCGAGCACTAGGGCCACGCCCAGGCACGCGGCGCTGCCTGCCCAAGTCTTGCCGGGGAGCCCGGGCAGTCGCCGGCCGCCAAAGCGCTGGCCCACCACGGCCGCGGCAGTGTCGGCCAAGCCTAGGCACAACATGGCCAGGATATAGCCGGCAGTGGTGGGCGAAAGCAGGGCGGCGGCGGCCACCCCGAGCGGGAACCACAGCTCACCCCAGCTGCGCCGCTCAATCCGGTAGAGCGAGTGCCACAGCCGGTGGCGGCGCATGACCGCGAGGCCGGCGGCAAAGCCCAGGGCCACGCCCGCCACGAGCGGCCGCGGATACAGCAGCGGTAATGCGGCGGCCGCCAAGCTGCTGCCGGCGTGCACGAGTTTGCGCGAGAGTTCCGGTGCCCAGCGGTAGCGCCGGGAGAGTATCTCAAGCGACGCCAGCGGCAGCCCTGCGATGGCCGCCGCCCCGATCACCTGCTCTACCCCATGGGCGTTCATGACAATAGTTTAGCTTATCCCGTCCGTGAACTACTA
>DATAMV010000208.1:0-3257 GCA_036266515.1 Candidatus Saccharimonadia bacterium | reverse complement strand
CAGGCCCAGTTCGGTGAGGGTTTCAACAGCCAACCGGGCCTGCCCCGGGGTTTCGGGCAGCCATAACTGCGGCACAACCGTCGTTGGAAGAGCCTCGAAAAAGGCGGGTTCAGACTGGCTGCGGGCGGTGCGTTTCGATTTAGCCATAACAAACAGACCCCAAGGTTTTGTGGATATAGACAAATATCGTAATCACGTCTGGCAGAGATTACAATATCTGGTTTGCCAAAGGCCTACCCTTGGGGCGGGCGAACGATGCGGCGGCGGCGCGATTTGGCCGGAGCGGCTGCGAGCAGGGCCTGCGCCTCTTCGAGGCTTAGCGAAGCCGGCTCAGTCTCTTTGGGAATTTTGGCGTTTTTCTTGCCGTCGCTTACATATGGCCCAAACCGGCCGTTTAAAATGGCAATCGGCGAGTTTTCAAATGTCTTAATGTGCTTAGCCTTATCGGCCGCGATTTTATCGGCAATGAGCTGTTTGGCCCGTTCCAGGGTAATAGTAAAAGGGTCATCGGGCTTAATAGAAACGTAACTTGAACCGAATTTCACATATGGCCCAAACCGGCCAAAATTGGCAGCGATGTCCTGGCCGTCGTCGGTTTTGCCAATGATACGCGGAAGCTTAAACAGCTCAAGGGCTTCTTCGAGCGTCACGTCGTCGAGGCGGCGACCCTCCGGCAGCGGGGCGAACTTGGGTTTCTCGTCGTCTGAAGCTTCACCGAGTTGGAGCATTGGCCCAAACCGGCCCAACCGGGCGATCACTGGTTTGCCGGTTTTTGGGTCGGTACCAAGCTCACGCGCACCGGCGGCTTCAAGCCGGGTAATGGAATCGGCGGCTTCGATGGTTTTGTGAAATGGCCCATAAAACTCGGCGATCATTTTGTTCCAGGTTTGCTTGCCATCTTCGATGTCGTCGAATTCTTCCTCAACCTTTTTGGTGAAGTCGTAGTCAACGACGGCGCCGAAATGCTCCACGAGGAAGTCGGTGACCAGCATGCCGACAGACGTCGGGAAGAGTTTGGAGCGGTCGGCGCCGTAGGTTTCGGTGGTGTCTTGCTCGGTGATGGTGCCATTTGCCAGCTCGAAGCGTTTAACGGGGCGTTCTTTGCCCTCCAGATCACCTTTCACTACATACTCGCGGTCTTGAATGGTGGAAATGGTGGGAGCATAGGTGGACGGCCGGCCGATGCCCATTTCTTCGAGGCGCTTTACGAGGCTGGCCTCGGTGTAGCGGGGCTTGGGCCGGTCGTAGACCTGAATAGCCTGCATAGTCCGGAGTGGCAGTTTCTGGCCGGAAGTTAGCGGGGGCAAAATCCCGTCTTCTTCCAGATCTTCATCGGTTTCTTGAGCTAAATAGAGCTTGAGAAAGCCGTCAAAAAGCACAACCTCACCTTTGGCCTGCATAATTTCGGGGCGGGTGGAAATGGTAATGGTGGCGGTAGTGCGTTCGAGCCGGGCATCGGCCATCTGCGAGGCGAGGGCGCGCTTCCAGATGAGCTCGTACAGGCGTTTCTCGCCGGATTCGCCGCTAATGGTGGCTGTGCCAAAATGCGTCGGGCGGATAGCCTCGTGGGCCTCCTGGGCGCCGGCGGTTTTGGTTGTGTACTGGCGGTGCTGGTAGTATTCCGCGCCAAATTGATGCTTTACTGCCTCGGCAGCTTGTCCCAGCGCGAGGTCCGAGAGATGGACCGAGTCGGTACGCATATAGGTGATTTTCCCGGCTTCGTAGAGGCGCTGGGCGATCACCATGGTTTGCTTAACGCTAAAGCCGAGCTTGCGGCTGGCTTCCTGCTGCAGGGTGGAGGTAGTAAACGGTGCGGCCGGAGTGCGGGTGGCAGGCTTGGTCTCGATATCCGCGACGGCAAAGGTGGCACCGGTGATGTCTTGGAGGAACTTTCGGGCCTCGGCCTCGGTCTTGAAGCGCGTGGGCAGTTCGGCGGCAAGCGCGTCGCTGCCGGCGGTAAATTCGGCGGTAACCTTAAAGCTGGAGCCGGCTTGGAAGTTTTCGATTTCGCGTTCGCGTTCCACCAATACGCGGACGGCCACGCTTTGGACCCGGCCGGCGCTCAAGCCCGCCTGGATCTTTTTCCAGAGCACCGGTGAGAGTTCATATCCTACGAGCCGGTCGAGGACACGGCGGGCTTGTTGGGCATCAACTAGGTGCTGGTCGACATGGCGCGGATTTCCCACGGCATGTTCAATGGCGGTTTTGGTGATCTCGTGGAACACAATCCGCTTAGTGGTTGTGGGATCGAGCCCGAGCGCTTGGCACAGGTGCCAGGCGATGGCCTCCCCTTCGCGGTCTTCATCGGAGGCCAGCCAGACGGTATCGGCGGCCTTAGCCAGTTTTTTGAGCTCGTTCACTCGGCGTTTTTTGTCGGGACTCACCTCATAGGTCGGGACGAAGCCATGCTCAATATCGATCGACATGCCGGATTTGGGCAGGTCGCGGACGTGGCCGTACGAAGCCTCGACTTGGTAATCTTTGCCGAGGAATTGGCCAATGGTTTTACCCTTGGCCGGGCTCTCTACAATAACGAGATTTTTGCTCATGGTATGTAACGTAACAGTTCTTATGCTCAATGGTCCAGCGGATTTTTCCCGGCCGGCCGATTGGACTTGGGAACCGACGTTAGCAGACGAATGCCCGTGACGTCAACATGGATTTCATATAAATGCGATTAAAACGGAGCGACCCCGTGGTCCCAACCGGGACCACGGGGTCATGTGCCTCTACTCCTGCTTCTCATCCGCTTCGTCGACGGGCACCTCCACGATCTCGTACTCCACCTTCGGCCGGATGACCAGCGCGAGGATGAACGAGACGGCGACCACGAGGATCACCGGCATGATCAGGGAGGACCCGAGCGAGAGGAAGTGGACGAGCGCCAGCGCGACGGTCGCCAGTGCGGCGAGGATGAACAGCGCGCGGGCGCATCGGCGACGGAGGTTCTCCAAGGCCGACAGCTCGGGGTCATATTTGAACGGGTTCAGTTTCACCGCAGTGCTCCTGTTCTCGCGGCACGCCCACCAGGTCTTGGTAGGTGGCGATATTATGGCATACTTTTTATGTTTTTTCAATATTTAATCTGGTATAGACGGATCGACGCCGTGGCCCCAAGCAGGGCCACGGCGTCGATCCGTTTATACCAGATTAAATATTGAAAAAACATAAAAAGTATGCCATAATATCGCCACCTACCAAGACCTGGTGGGCGTGCCGCGAGAACAGGAGCACTGCGGTGAAACTGAACCCGTTCA
>DATAMV010000207.1:0-11079 GCA_036266515.1 Candidatus Saccharimonadia bacterium | reverse complement strand
GATCGTTGAGGCCCTCGGCCTCATCACCGACGATGCCGCCCGCGCCATCGACGCCTCGGGCATCGAAGAGGTGAAGATCCGCAGCGTGCTCACGTGCCGCACCAGCTGGGGCATTTGCCGCCTTTGCTACGGTCTGGACCTCGCCCGCGGCCAGTTGGTCGCCCTCGGTGAGCCGGTCGGCGTCATCGCTGCCCAGTCCATTGGTGAGCCGGGTACACAGCTAACCATGAAGACCTTCCACAAGGGTGGTATCGCGGGTGAAGACATCACCACCGGTCTGCCGCGCGTGGAAGAAATCTTCGAGGCCCGTTCGCCCAAAGCTCAGGCCATTTTGGCCGACATCGCAGGCGTCGTGACCGTAAAGCAAGCTGCCGGCAAGCAGATCGTCCGCATTGCCCCAGCCGACCTCAAGGTCACGACCATTGAGCTCGACGGCCGTACCGCCAGCGTTAAGAGTGGCCAAAAAGTCCTGCCGGGTGACGTCATTGCCACCATGGAAGACGGCAAGAAGCCTCTCAAGGCCAAGGCCGAAGGTACCGTTAAAGTCCACAAAGACAAGATCGACCTCACGCACACCGGCGGCGCCGAGCGCGAGTACTCCGTGCCCGCCTTCCAGAACCTGGAAGTCCGCACCGGTGACCTCGTTACCCCCGGCCAGCGCCTCACCGAAGGTTCGATCAACCTGCAAGAAATGCTGACGCTCTCGGGCGAAGGCGCTGTCCAGCGCTACATCATTTCCGAAGTCCAGACCATCTACGCGGCTCAGGGCCAGATTGTGTCCGACAAGCACATCGAGGTGATCATTCGCCAGATGTTTAGCCGCGTCCAGGTCGACGAATCCGGCGACAGCCTGTTCGTCACCGGCGAAATCGTGCCACGTGTCTCCGTTACCGAAGACAATGAGCGCCTCGAGTCCGAAGGCAAGGCTCCCTCGACCTTCACCCAGCTCCTCCTGCCGGTTACCAAGATCTCGCTCTCGAGCGACTCGTTCCTATCGGCCGCTTCATTCCAGGACACCACCCGCGTGCTCATCGCTGCTGCCATCCGCGGCAAGACCGACAAGCTCCGCGGCCTCAAGGAAAACGTGATCATCGGCCGCCTCATCCCGGTCGGTACCGGCTTCCACATTGAGGGCGAAGGTGAAGAAGGCCTGCCCGAGCTCGAAGAAGTCGTGGCTGTAACCGATGAGCCGGCCCCGAGCATTGACGAATCAGATAAAAGCGAGTAACATTTAGGACCGTTATGCCTACTATTAACCAATTGCTGCGCAAGCCCCGGAAAGACCCGAAGAAAAAATCGGCGACTCCCGCGCTGACCCGCATCCAAAACTCCCTGAAGGGACACACCTATAACCTCAACTCGCCGTTTATGCGCGGCGTGTGTGTGAAGGTGTCTACCACCACCCCTCGTAAGCCAAACTCCGCTTTGCGTAAAGTTGCCCGCGTGCGCCTTACCAACGGCATGGAAGTCACGGCCTACATCCCGGGCGTGGGCCACAACCTGCAGGAGCACTCCGTGGTGCTGATCCGCGGTGGCGGCCCCAAGGACCTCGCCGGTGTTCGCTACACCGTGGTCCGCGGTGCCCTCGACACCGCCGGCGTGGCCAAGCGTATGCAGGGCCGCAGCCGCTACGGCGCCAAGAAGCCCAAAGCTGCCGAAGGCAAGTAAATAAGTTAACGCATCACCTGCCCGGCTGGTCCGGACCCACGCAGGAGTATCCCTGAAAGGAGAAATTAGATGCCTCGTAAGAAAACTAAATCCTTTAAGCGTATCGTCGAGCCCGACCTCAAGTACGGCAACGTTATGGTCACCAAAATGATCAACAAAGTCATGCGTGGTGGCAAGAAGCGCCTAGCCGAGTCGCTCGTTTACGGCGCACTCGAAACCGCCGAAACCAAGGCCAAGCAGCCGGCTCTCGAGATCTTCGAGGCTGCCATCAAGAATGTCGCTCCGGCCGTTCAGGTGAAGGCCAAGCGCATCGGTGGCGCTACCTATCAGGTACCGACCGAAGTCCGTGGCGACCGCAAGATTCACCTGGCCATGACCTGGATCCTGGGCGCAGCCCGCGCCAAGTCCGGCAAGGCTTTCGACCAATTGCTGGCCGACGAGCTGATGAACGCCTACAACAACCAGGGCGACGCCATCAAGAAGCGCGAAGACACGCACCGCATGGCCGAGGCCAACAAGGCCTTCGCCCACTTCGCCCGCTACTAAGCCTCGCGAAACTAAAAAAACGCCCCCATCCGGGGCGTTTTTTTAGTAGCCGGTCACTTAAGGTCGAAGTCGGGCCAGCCGCCGTAGCTGTCTACACTAGCCAGCAACCTCTTGGCATGGGCGTGGAACACCTTTCCGGTCGCATATGCAATTTGCGCCGGAGTAAGCACCTCGGGGTCAAAGAAAATATTATGGTACCGGGACTGTGTGACACGGCCCGCGGCCCGCAGTAGCGCATACACGTGGTCTTGCTGGCGCAGGTGCCGCGCTTCGAGCATTGTTAAATGCATGATGTGCTTGTTTAGAGGGTCCAGAAATTCAGCGGCATTGAGCGCTGCGGATGTGGGTATGCCATTGGCATATTTGAGGAGAGTGCCGTACAAGCTAAGTTCGCGCTTGCGCAACTCCGAGTGCAGAGCGAGGTTCTCCACAAACTCGCGGCTTGGCCCAAAATATAAACTGCCGTCGCCGTCTGTTACGAGCACGCCGTTCCCGGACTGCTGTAGCTCTTCGATGAAGGCATCCACGTGTTTGGCCCGCTCACTGGCACGCACTATCAAGTAATCCATCTCCGGCACATCCCTAAAGCTCGTGAGCCCAGCCTGTTCAAGGCTCTCTAGCGCCTCAGACAAGTCATTGTCGCGGTCTCGTTGAGGCAAAATCTGTTTGGTGGTATCGTCCATGAACTCATAGACCAAAAAAACGAGACGAGCATTAAACGTCGCCGGGCGCAGGCACTGCACCAGCTTGGAAAGTTCCAATCCTACGCTAAATTCCGCCCGAGAGGTTGGATGCGGTGACCTCGCCACGAGCGTTTGGATATCAAGAGCCGGCTTAGCTTGGACCATCGCTGCAACAATATCCTTTGCCCAGGTGTGTTCAAAATTGATCCCGTATTCGGCCAATGGCGCTTCGGCCCCACTGTCGGCCACATCCAGGAACAAATGCATCCAGTCTTGGGTGTCGCGGTCCAGGTGGGCTAGGTCCACTAGAATTTGCTTGCGCAAGGCCGCGGTGCGCTCGCTCAACCCCTGCACAATTTGCTGAGCCCGGAGGTGCTTGGCGGCCTTGTCGTTTTTCTCGCGCTCCTTAAAGGTCACGGCGCGCTTCGCGTCCTTTGCCGCGCTCATGGAGGCAATAAGACGACTGTTCGGCGATTCGTGGCCTGCTTGAGCCGGTTTGGGGTTTTCTCGGACTTCGATAACGCGCAACCTCTTTACCCGTGTAATTCTATCAAACCCCGGGTAACCTTACATGTCTCACTGGGTAGGATTGTGAAGATCGCCATTTTTTCGATATAATGTCAAAATGCTCATTAATCTGATTAACATCGGAAAAACCATCGGCGCCAAAACGCTGTACTCCGGCCTCAGCCTCACCGTCCAGCCGGGCGAGAAGGTCGGGCTGATTGGGCGTAATGGTATCGGAAAGACCACGCTGCTTGGCATAATGTCCGGCGCCGACCGCGACTACAGCGGCACGGTCGACACTCGCCGCGGGCTTGTCATTGCCTCTACGGCCCAGGAGCACCACGGCCTTGGCGATCAAACCGTCCTGGATTATGTGCTCGAGCGCCTGCCCGAGTATGCCAAGCTCCACCACATTATCCAGACCTACCCCGAGACTATGGGCGACGACATGCAAAAGATCACCGAATATTCGGACGCACTCACACGCTTCGGCGAGCTCGGTTATTACGACATTGAGCAAAAGGCCCGGGCCGAATTCGACGCTTTTCAGCTGCCGCCCGACCGTGTCGATGGTCCAATGAACCGGCTCTCCGGCGGTCAGAAGCGTTTCGTGGAGCTCGTGAAGGTCACGCTTTCCGACGCCGATCTGGCGCTCATCGACGAACCCACCAACCACATGGACTACGTGGCCAAAGAGACGTTCATTAAATGGCTCGAAGCCGCCGACCAATCGGTAGTGGTTATTACCCACGACCGCGACGTGCTAGCGGTGGTGGACCGCATCGTGGAAATGAAAGGGCAGGGGATTAATAATTTTCCGGGCAATTATGAAGCCTTCCTGAAGCAAAACGGCGCTGCGACGGCCAAAGATATTGATACCTACGAAAACGGCCAAAAGCGCATTGTAAAACTCGAAAAACAAATCCGCGAGGCCAAGTCCAAGAAGGCTAGCTGGAGCGGTACTGCCGATAAAACCAACCCGTTCATGCTGCTCGAACGCCGCCTCACCAAAGAGCGCGACGAGCTGATGACCGCACTCAAGAAGCCCGATTTCTGGATCGATCAAGACACCGTCTCCGAAATGCAGGACAAGGTGGCCGAGAAATACGAAAAATACAAGGCGCGCAATATCCGGCTGCGCACCGGCGGCGAGCACCGCGAGCGTCGGCTGATCCGCGTAGAAGACCTGTCGCTGGGCTACGGCGAGCCGCTGTTTGAAGGCATTAGCTTTGACCTGGCGGTGGGTGAACGGCTGCGGCTGCATGGCCGAAACGGCGCAGGCAAATCCACGCTCGTGCGGGCGATCCTCGCCGCCGCCTGGAGCGAAAAGCAGCGCTCCACCACCTTCGCCGGCACCATCACCGTCGACCCCAAGGCGGTCATTGGCACCTACGAGCAGGAGATTGACGAGCGCTACCTCCAAATGCCCCTGGCCTCGGCCATTACGCGCGTGTACCGCGACCGGGGTGTAGAAATTAACGACCAGCGCGTCAAACAAATCTTGGCCGAGTACCTATTTGACCCCATGCTCGACGGCCGGCTCGAAATCTCGCGGCTCTCGGGTGGACAAAAGGCGCGGTTCCAGCTCATTGCGATGCTTTGCCATAACCCGAACCTGCTCATCCTCGACGAACCCACCAACCACCTCGACCTGCCAAGCATTGAGGAACTCGAAAAAGCCCTCGATCGCTACCAGGGCGCGGTGCTCTACATTTCGCATGACAGCTACTTTACGAATAATACCGGCGGCGAAGTCATAGAGATTGTATAATCGCCTTATGAGAACGATTACTCCTGCAAATGCCCGGTTAATTCCCAAAGACGCGAAGAAAGTATTTGCTGGACAGATCTTTGACGTGTACCACTGGGAGCAGGACATGTTTGACGGCACCAAAGCCACCTTTGAGATGTTAGGCCGCCCGGACACGCTGCAGGTTCTGGCCGTCAAAGACGGGAAGCTCGTGGTGCTGCACGAGCAGCAGCCCGGTTCGAAGCCGTTTTACGGCATGCCCGGCGGCCGCCACGACCACCCCGGCGAAACCGAACTTGAGGCCGCCAAACGCGAAATGCTCGAAGAAACCGGCATGACATTCAAGCACTGGAAACTTATCGAGGTGGTTCAGCCGCACACCAAGATCGAGTGGTTTGTGTATTTGTTTGTGGCCAGCGGCTTCGAGGCTCAAAGCAGCCCGCATCTCGACGCCGGCGAAAAAATTGAAGTGGAACTGGTGAGTCTCGAACGCGCCCGCGAGTTGGCGGCCGGCCCAGACGTACGGCATTTGCCGGCCGAGCTGCTCGAAAGCATCGATTCGCTCGACGACCTGCCAAGCCTGCCGGAGTACCGCGCGTGAAAGACGGCGCCCGCCATATTTTGTTTCTAGAGATTGCCGGCCACGCTATGCGCGGGGTGGCTCTAGCCGCCCGTGACCGCGGGCATCATGTGACCGGCCTCGACGAAAAGGCCGTGCCGCCCGGGTCGGATTGGCTGGATGAGCGCGGCATCGAATGGACTCGCACGGCCAGCCCAGAGCTACTAGACGGCGTCGACCTGGTGGTAATCAGTGGCGGCACGCCCGCAGCTCACGCCGTGCTCGAAGAAGCCCGCCGCCGCGGCATCCCCATTACGTCCTTCGCCGAATACCTGGGCGACCTCACCCGCGGTAAGCACGTCATTGCTATTTCGGGTACGCACGGCAAAACCACCACCACGTCGCTCATCACTTGGCTGCTGCATGCCGCCGGCCACGAACCGGATTACCTCATTGGCATCCGACCATTTAACTTTGATTCGAGTGCGCGTCTCGTCGGTGCAGACACCTTCGTGGTAGAAGGGGATGAATATAATGCCTCAAGTCTCGCCAAACATTCTAAGGTGCAGTTTTATCACCCGGACGTATTGGTCTTAACATCGGTGGAGCACGACCATCCCGATTTGTTCCCAGACCTGGCCGCGGTCGTGAAGCGCTTCAAGGAGGTGGTGGGCAAGCTGCCTGCGGGCGGGCGGCTCGTGGCCTGGGCCGAGGACCCAGCCGTGGCCGAGGTCGCAGAAGCCGCGCCGTGCGCCGTCACCACCTATGGTTTGTCCAGGGGCGACTACACGGCGGCCAATATCGTGTTTGAGCCCGCCGGCCTCACCTTTGATGTGATGAGCCAGGGTGCGCCGCTGGGCCGTCTCACCATCCCACTCTATGGCCGCCACAATGTCTTAAACGCCCTGGCCGCAACCGTGGTGGCACTCGGCGAAGGCCTCGCCATGGAACAGATCATTGCTGCCGCCCCGGACTTTCGCGGAGCGTTCCGCCGCTTCAACCAACTCACGCCGGCTGGTGCGCCCGTCACGGTTATCGACGACTACGCTCACCATCCCACTGAGGTTGCCACCACGCTTGAAGCCGCCAGGTTGCATTTCCCGGGCCGCCGGATTGTAGCGGTGTTCCGGCCGCACACCTACTCGCGCACCGAAGCTCTACTGGCCGAATACCACCATTCATTTGATTCGGCCCACGAAGTATTTATGACCGATATCGAAGGCGCCCGCGAGACCGGCAAAACCCACACTGTCACCACCCAGGACATACTCAGGGGACTAAGTATGCCGGCCCACTACGCCGCCGACCGTGCCGCCCTGATCAAGGACGTAAAAGAGGCCACCCGGCCCGGCGATGTGATTGTATGCATGACGGTCTCGGGCCTGCAAAACCTAGCCGAAGAGCTAGCCGAAGCATTAAAGTAGCGGTCTAAAAAAAACGAGGAAGCCCGCCACCCACGAGGGGTGGTTGGGCTCCTCGATTACGAGTGACGGGCGATTTGGGGTGATCGGACGATCGCCTCATGATGCGTGGCCGGAAAGCCGGGCGAAAAACGAGTCCTTCGGATTGAGGGCATAGAGCTGGCTGACCAGCCCCAGAATCTCGACACGATAGGCCGCGGTGAGGTACGTGGTGAGCTTCGAGCTGTCGTCGTGCTGCACGACGGAGTCGATAAGGATCACTAGTACCCAGAGGTACTCGGTGCAGGACTTTTCGGGGTCCCATTCACCGTCGTGGCTCTTCACGCGTTCCAAATCGCGCATGCGCAACTGCATGTGGTCCCGAGACTTGGAGTTGTCTGGCGAGATCAGAGGAAGATAGCCCTCTAGCACTCGGCGTACCGCCTCCCGCATCAGGTCCCTGATGCCGCTATACACCTCGATCCGCGTGGCCGTAATTACCGAACCGGCATTTCCATTACGTACGTCCATGGTGCATTCCTCCAATATCGAGGGGGTCAACTAAGATGGATTCTCATATTATAGCACAAATACCTTGTGCTTGAAAGATATGGATAAATATGGCCCTATAATATAACCACCAAATGCTTTAGCCCCTTGCCAAGCGCAACATTTCCAGATACAATTATCCACAAGCATGCGCACCGCGCTCTTTTTAGTGTGTGACCGTGCGCCTCTTTATGTTTAGAAAGGATTAACCAAACCACATGGCCCGCGACTACTCGCTCGAAAACACCCGCAACATTGGAATTATTGCCCACATTGACGCTGGTAAAACCACCGTCACCGAGGGCATTCTTTACCGTACCGGTAAGACCCACAAGATCGGCGAAGTCCACCAGGGTGAGGCCACCATGGACTGGATGGAGCAGGAGCGTGAGCGCGGTATTACCATTACCTCAGCCGCCACGACCTGTTTCTGGAAGGGCAAGCGCATCAACATCATCGACACGCCAGGCCACATTGACTTCACCGTCGAGGTTGAGCGCTCCCTGCGCGTGCTCGACGGTGCCGTGACTGTGTTCGACGGCAAGATGGGCGTGGAGCCGCAGTCTGAAACCGTCTGGCGTCAGGCCGACAAGTACGGCGTGCCGCGCATCTGCTTTATCAACAAGATCAACCAGACCGGCGGTGACTTCTACAAGTCGCTTGAATCCATCCACGAGCGCTTGAGCAAGCAAGCCTACGCCATCCACCTTCCGATCGGTTTTGAGCAGGAAATCAATGGCATCATCGACCTGGTGGAAATGAAGGCCTACACCTACAAGGACTACAAGGACCACGAGCTGGTCGAGACCGAGATTCCGGCCGACATGCAAGAGAAGGCCGAGCGCTACCGCCACCACCTCATCGAAGCCGCTGTGGAAGCCGACGACGCCCTCATGGAAAAATACCTCGAAGGCCACGAGCTTAGCATCGACGAGCTCAAGTCCTGCATCCGCAAGTCCGTGCTCTCCGGCACCTTCTTCGCCGTTTCCGGTGGCGATGGCCGCGGTGTCATCGTCGAGAAGCTGCTCGACGCCGTCACCGACTACCTGCCCAACCCCTTGGACATCGGCTCCGTTTGGGGTACTGACCCCAAGACTGGCGACGAGATTGAGCGCAAACCCTCCGATGCTGAACCTTTTGCGGCTCTCATCTCGAAAATTGCCACCGATCCGTTCATTGGTAAGCTGGCCTTCTTCCGCGTCTACTCGGGAACGCTTAAGGCGGGCTCTTATATCCTAAACGCCTCCACAGGCGAGAAAGAGCGCATCGGCCGCTTGGTCCAGATGCACGCCAACTCCCGTGAGGAGGTCCAGGAAGTTTACGCTGGTGAAATCGCCGCGGCCGTGGGTCTGAAAAACACCACCACCGGCAACACCATCTCAGACATGGACAAGCCCGTGATTCTTGAATCTATCGTGTTCCCCGAGCCCGTTATCTCGATCGCGGTTGAACCCAAGACCAAATCCGACCAGGAAAAGATGGGTATCGCCCTTCAGCGCCTGGCCGAAGAGGACCCGACCTTCCGCGTCCACACCGACGAAGAGACCGCTCAGACCATCCTCGAAGGCATGGGCGAGCTTCACCTCGACATTCTTGTTGACCGCATGAAGCGCGAATTTAAGGTGGAAGCCAATGTTGGCCGCCCGCAGGTTGCCTACCGCGAAACCCTCAAGAAGACCGCTAGCGCCCAGGGCAAGTTTGTGCGCCAGTCCGGTGGCCGTGGTCAGTACGGTGATGTCTGGGTGGAAGTTGAGCCTACCGAAACTGGTGTTGGATATGTCTGGGAGAATGCTATCGTCGGCGGTGTCGTTCCGCGCGAATACATCAAACCAACCGAAGACGGCGTCAAAGAAGCCATCCAAAACGGTGTCGTCGCAGGATTTCCTATGGTCGACGTGAAAGTTAAGCTCTACGACGGTTCGTACCACGAAGTCGACTCGAACGAAATGGCCTTCAAGATCGCCGGCTCTATGGCCTTCCAGGCTGCCGCCCGCAAGGCCGACCCCATCATCCTCGAGCCCATCATGAAGGTCGAGGTCGTGGTAGCCGAAGAGTTCATGGGCGACGTCATCGGCGACCTCAACTCTAAGCGTGGCCGCATCGAAAAGATGGAAGACCGCTCCGGCGCCAAAGTCATCGACGCCTTTGTGCCGCTGGCCGAAATGTTTGGTTACACCACCACGCTTCGCTCCATGACCCAGGGCCGTGGCTCAAACACCATGGAGTTTGACCACTACGAGGAAGTGCCGCGCAACGTCGCCGAAGAAATCATCGGCAAGCGCGCCGCCGCCAAAGCCACCGGCAACTAAAACCAGCCACTAAGGTTCGGAATATGTCGGGCCCACAGGGCAGATCGTTGCTTGCGATCCTAATAAAGGGTATAACTTAATTATGCTTAAGCTTACCCTCATAAAACGCGCCGGACAAAGCATAAAAATGGGGTTGGCTGTCGTACCCGCTCTCATGGGACTCTTGGGCGCGCTTGCTACCGGCCTGGCCATGGCGCCCGCTGCACAAGCCGCCTGCACAGCCCTGCCCACCGGCAACGGCACCGCCACTTTCACTGTCAGCATTCCCAGCACGGCCACGTACCGCTTCTGGGCGCACATGTATTCGCCGTCATCTGGCAACGATGCTATGTACCTGCAGGTCGACAACACTTACTGCAGTATCACGGTCGGTAACGCTGCCGTCACGGCCGGAACGTTTACGTGGGTCGACTACCAGAGCGGAAGCGTGAGCAACAAGATCAATATGAGCCTAAGCGCCGGCAACCATACCGTGGAGCTGGCCGGCCTCGACACCGGTGTGGGCGTCGACAAGGTCTTGTTTGCGTCTGATACCGCCTGTACACCCACCGGCGACGGCAGCAACTGTGTCGGCGCGGCCGCCACGCCTACGCCGACCGCCGGCGCCACCGTTACGCCGTCGCCCACAGTGGTGGTGACCCCGCCACCGGGCTCAGGCGGCACCACCACCTCCTCGGGCGGCACCCCGGTGTCAGGCACCATTACATTGCCCAAGGCCGCCGCTCCCGGCACCACCCGCAGCTATATCCTCGACGGCAAGCTCGTCAGCGGTAATCAAGTCGACACCACCGACCTGTCCAACGGCACGCACACCCTCAAGATCATCGACACCGCGCCCGACGGCAAAACAACCGTCACCTCCCAGAAACTCGATGTGAATAACGTCAAAGGCTTCTGGAACCTCGTGCTGGCTTGGCTCAAGCAACCGCTGGTGCTCGGTGGAGTCGGGTTTGGCATCCTCATGGCCATCACCGGTGGCGTCATCTGGTGGAACCGCCGCCACCCTGGTCCAATCAGCCTTCCACTCGTCGGCGGTGGCATGAGCAACCCTGCCGCCACGCCCCCTCCGCTGTCACAGCCGATCTACCCCGACAAAACCGATCCGTTG